>JBCBHL010000140.1:0-16854 GCA_038525605.1 Bacteroidota bacterium | reverse complement strand
AAAAATACTGTTCTTACCAATAAAGATGGTCTCGATTTGCTTCGGGACATAGTTGCTGATATGCAATTCTCAGATCAGCCAGCAGTAATGGAAGGGATCATTCTGGGATCATTATTCCATCACCTGAGTCGACAAAAAGATTCTTCAGCTGCCCGATTCTTAAATGCTGCGAAAAATATCGGATTTAAAAATGTACTTCAGGAACAAGGTTTCTTTCAGGATAAAAAATTCACGGTCGAAGGAGCTGAGATTCTCGACATTTACAGAAAAACATCTAAACATGATCTGATAGAGGAAATTGTTCCTGCATTCCTTAGAAAGAGTTCTAATTCAAAAAAGGAAATTCTGATTGGCAGACTGCTCAACAGAATTGATGATAGCGTAAAAGAAGGTTATTTCCATCAGAATAAGAGAGCTGATGAGCCTGGCGATGGTGCATACTTACCTGCAGTGCTATTCAGGAACCTGGAAAAAAGACCGTATGGGATGAGAAGATCGCAGGCCTCTGATTTACCGATATTATCAAAACTGGAGGTGCTCTGTTGGCCGGAAGGGTTGGAAATCAGCGGTGATAAATTATTGAATCGCATCAGCCGATTTCCTGACGGGCAATGGGTAGCGGTTTTGGAAAACAAGGTGGTAGGCGCACTATATAGCCAGCGCATAGATGATCCTGAAGCACTGAAAAGTGCGGACATGGATATGGTCGAGGATTTATATGAACCACAAGGAAAAACTGTTCAGCTACTGGCAGTTAATGTTCATCCGGATGTACAGGATATTCAAATCGGTGGTGGCTTGCTGGAATTTGTATTACAAAGAGTACCGCTGGTTTCAGGTGTTGAAAAAGTCGTAGGTGTTACGCGGTGTCGGTCTTATCAGAAAAAGGCCTCCCTTCCTTACGATGAATATGTCGCTTTGAGAAATGAAAACGGCGCTTTATTCGATCCGGTTTTAAGATATCATGAGCTACATGGAGCCACCATTGTGCAACCTCTCAAGGGTTACAGGGTGCGCGATAAGGAAAATGATGGCTTTGGTGTTTTGGTAAGCTATGACATCTATGCCCGTATCAGAAAGGATTTTGCCCTGAAAAAAGACCATCAGGTTACAGGAATTCCAATCAGTGATTTGGTACAGCAAACCATCGAAAAACTTCTGGGAGATTCATTTGAAGACCGCTACGAACCTGACCTTCCATTGATGGAGATCGGACTTGATTCAGCGGATCTGATGGTGTTGAGAGAAACGCTGGAAATGGCTCTTGATGAAAAAATTTCAGCTTCTTTCTTTTTTGAAAACTCAACAGCTGAACAGGTTATAGAAGCTTTGGCCGATAAGACAACCCAGCCAGTATTAAATGAGGAGTCGATCGATGATCAGGTGCAGTCGTATGAAATCAACGACAATGATGTTGCTATAATCGGTTATAGCTTTAAGTTTCCGGGAGCTTCCACAGAAGAAGAACTTTGGGATGTTCTGATCAATAAAAAATCCAGTATTGATGAATTGCCGAAAGACAGGTTTAACTGGCCTCATTGGATCGACACGAAAAGCAAGCACAAAGGTATTGATCGTGGTGGTTATGTGGCAGATATCGATAAGTTCGACGCGGCATTTTTTAGGATCACACCTGCAGAGGCAGAATTAATCGACCCTCAGCAGCGCATGATGTTGGAGCTTTGCTGGGAAACAATTGAAAAAGCAAACTACAAAGCGTCGGATATCAAAGGCTCCCATACAGGTGTTTTTATAGGTGCCAGCGGAAGCGATTATGAACTTCTGCTAAGAGAACATGCCGGGAAAGATGCGCTTACCGGAACCGGAACTGCACTGGCATTGCTACCCAACAGAGTATCCTATTTCTTCGATTTTGATGGCCCTAGTATGCAGATTGATACAGCCTGTTCATCTTCTTTGGTGGCCATTAATGAGGCCATTAAAGCGATGAAGCAAGGCGAATGTGCAACGGCTATGGTCGGGGCTGTAAATCTGATATGTCATCCGACCAGAAACTTATCCTACTATCAGGCTCAGATGTTGAGCAAAGACGGATTATGCCAAACCTTTGATGAGAAAGCTAACGGTTATGTAAGGGGAGAGGGAGCAGCTATGCTGTGGCTAAAACCTTTGAAGCAGGCAGTTGCAGACGGAGATCATGTGAAAGGCATTATCAGAGGTACTGCCATCAATCATGGTGGTCAGGCTGGCGGACTTACCGTTCCCAATCCCAAAAAACAAAGACAACTGATAGAAAGTGCATACAGTAATGCTGGGGTGGATATCCATCAGGTTTCTTATCTGGAAGCTCATGGAACGGGTACAAGCCTCGGTGATCCAATAGAAATTGATGGTCTGAAAAACGCTTTCAATGCCCTGGCAAATAAAGAATTGGTTTCTGATTCATGTGGTATTGGGTCCGTTAAGACCAATCTGGGACACCTGGAAGCAGCCGCAGGAATGGCAGGAGTTGTAAAACTTTTGCTTTCTATGAAGCATCAACAGTTACCACCAACTAATAATTTTCAAAACCTTAACCCGAAAATTGAATTAAATGAAAGTCCTTTCAGAATTCAGCGGGAGGCTACAAAATGGAATTCACCATCAGGAGACAATGTGCTAATTGCTGGAGTGAGCAGCTTTGGAATTGGTGGAGCGAACGGTCATGTTGTTTTACAGAATTTTGTTAACCCCGCCGTTTCGAAAAATACGGGTGATGGGCAACCGGGAATTTTTGTTTTATCAGCTAAAAATGAAACGAGACTGCAGTCGTATGCTGAAAAGGTAATTGCTTTTTTAAATGCTGATCGCAACGTTAGTTTAACGGCACTTAATTATACCTTCCAGACATCCAGAGAAGAAATGGAGGCGAGGCTCGCCCTTGTATACAGTTCCGTTGACAAGTTAATTGATGCACTGGTAGCTTTTGTTCAGGGAGATAGAAGTGCAGTTCACTTTAATAAAGTAAAATCTGTAAGAAAGGCAACTCCAGCTAAAAACATTGAGCAGGAGTTATTAGATTCTATTGCCAAAGACTGGGTAAACGGAGAGTCGATTAATTGGAGTTCACAATACGAAAAGACTGACATTCATGTCAAAATAGAAGTCCCAACCTATCCTTTTGCGAAGGATCGGCACTGGCAGGAGAAAAATGAGGTTGATCAGGGACAAATTGATCGCATACAGAATAAAATCCATCCCTTACTTCATCAGAACGTATCGACATTAAGTGCTCAGAAGTTCCGAAGTACCTTCACTGGTCATGAATATTTTCTGAGAGATCATAAAATTTTTGGTCAAAACATGTTACCCGGTGTGGCCTATATCGAATTGGTCGCAGCAGCATGGAATGCGTCTACCGGTACAAATGCTCATCAAATCAGTAACCTTAATTGGATTGATCCGATAGTGGTTTCAAATGCACCAAAAACTGTAGAGGTCGAAATAATTGCTGACAATAATGATTTTAAATTTCAGGTTTATTCTCTAACTGATTCTCATAAAACGATCCATGCAGAAGGTGCTGTTTCGGAAAGAAATAGTATTCAATCGAAACCAATCGCTTTAGCAAGCATTCAATCAAACTTAAAAGAGCAACAATCGAAATCCGAGTGCTATAATTTGTTGGCCTCAGGCGGGTTTGAATATGGAGATTCTTTTCAGAGAATTGAAAACTTTTATTTTTCTGATAAAGAAGCATTAGCTGAGATTCATCTCAATGAACCTTCAGATATGATGTTACCTCCACAACTACTTGATTGCGCCTTACAATCATGTATGCTTCAGGTATTGAGGAATGGAGAAAGATTGCTGCCTTACTCAGTGGGTGAAATTAACATTTATCAGCAATTAACTGGTAAGATCTGGTGTCACATTCAGGAAATCAAATCCGGGAAATTAACAGGTTTTGATATTCAGTTATTGAGCGATTCGGGTGAGCTACTGGTGGAATTAAAGGAATTTTATGCCATACCAGCTCCCGGAGAAAATTATCAGACAAATGTATATGACCTTGTCTGGACCGAAAGATCAAACTCTGATCAACTTCAACTTTCAGATACTGATCAACTGGTATTATTGGTTAATGATCATCAATCGATTGCCGCAGAATTATCTGATCAGCTCGACCTGGTGGTAGATACGATTGGTTACCATGATGAGCAGTCTTATTTTCTGGAGGTTCTTGAATTGGTGAAAAATCAGATATCCGCTAAAAAGAAAACGCAGATCAACCTTGTTTATGAACTCAATGATCAAATCGATGCTGGTTTTATGGCAGGCCTATTTCAATCCTTGAGACATGAAAGTCAAAATGTCAGTGGAAAAGTCATCGGTTTAGAGAAACTTTCATCAGATAATATCGACAATATCGCCGATGTTCTTAAAAAGGAACTACAATTAGCCGGAACTGATATCAGATATATTGATGACGTTAGAAATGCTAGACAACCTGTTCTTATCAATGAAAATTCCCAACTACAAGTACTTCAGAAAGCAACTTACCTGATCACTGGAGGAGCGGGAGGCATTGGTCTGTTATTGGCTCAGTTTTTAATAGAAAACTATGATGCTAAAGTCGTCATCCTCGGAAGAAGAGCGGAGGCTGATTTGACGATCGAACTAGCCAATGAGATGCACTACTATCAGGCAGATGTAACTGACCTAAAAGGTCTTAAAGATACTTTAGAGCTCGTTAGGAAAGATCACGGACCGCTTAGAGGAGTCTTCCATGCCGCAGGTTCGATTGCTGATGCATATATCGTTAATAAAACTGAAAAGCAGGTACAACAGGTGTTGTCTGCAAAGGTAGATGGTACCCGCAATATCGATTTAGTGACAGCGGATGATCAGCTGGATTTCGTAGTATTATTTAGCTCAGTATCAAGTGCTATGGGGAATGCAGGGCAAACAGATTATGCAGCTGCCAATGCATTTATGGATGGGTTTGCCCACCGACGCAATCACCTGGTTAGCTCGGGTAGCAGATCCGGATTTACCACCAGTATTAATTGGTCTCTTTGGAGCGAAGGAGGGATGCAGGTAGATGAAGAGAGTAAAAGGTATCTTCAGGAAATATGGGGAATGAAACCGCTTCCTGCCAAAGAAGGACTTCTTGCTTTGGAAAAGATTCTTAATAGCAGAGTGGCAAATTCGCTTGTTGCTTTTGAATCTGATGACCTGTTCCTCCACAAGTTTGAAGAGCAGTTCAAAGTAAAAGAACAAGCCGTTGAAGCCATAGGAGACTTGCTGGTGCCTTCCGGAAACGAGTCTCTCGATTATATCAAAGGTCTGGTTTGTGAGGTATTAAAGCTAAATCCGGAAAATGTGGAAGTAGATGCACACTTCCAGTCGTACGGTATTGATTCAATTTTGATCAATAAAATAACCAACAGGCTGGATGAGATTTTTGGCACATTACCACGTACACTCTTTTTCGAATATCAGACTTTAGAAGAACTGGCTCAATATTTTGCAGAAGAACACGCAGAAACATTGAGCAAACAGATAAACAGCAATACTGTTCCGAGTGATAATGCGAAGGTTGCGCCTTCCGAGGTACCTATTATATCACGTTTCAAGGATAAGAAACCGGAACATAGCGCAATTGATCATCCTTCAAAAACAGAAGACATTGCCATCATTGGGCTGAGTGGTAAGTTTCCGGGGGCTGACAATCTGGATGAATTCTGGGATAATCTGAAAGCTGGTAAGGATAGCGTAACAGTGATTCCCGGAGATCGATGGAATGCGGAAGAGCTGTATGATCCTGAAATAGGAAAAGCCGGAAAGGTTTATAGTAAATGGGGCGGTTTTATCAATGATGTCGATAAGTTCGATCCTATATTTTTCAAGATTTCACCGCATGAAGCGGAAATGATGGATCCACAGGAGAGATTGTTTTTACAAACTTCCTGGTCGGCTATTGAAGATGCCGGATATACCAAAGAATTGCTGCATGGCAAAAAGAAGAAAGGTGATATTGGAGGCAGAGTTGGTGTTTATGTCGGCGTAATGTACGACGAGTATCAGCTTTTTGGTGCTGAACAGACTATGAAAGGTAACCCGATGGCCATGTGGACGAATCCATCTGGAATTGCCAACAGAGTATCTTATTTCTTTGATTTTCATGGGCCAAGTATGGCCATAGATACCATGTGTTCTTCATCGATCACAGCTATTCATCTTGCTTGTGAAGGACTAAAAACCGGTGATACTGATTATGCAATTGCCGGAGGAGTCAATGTGACCATTCATCCTAATAAATACAGGATGTTGAGCAAAGGAAGATTCCTTTCATCTGAGGGCAAATGCGAAAGCTTCGGCGAAGGCGGTGAAGGATATGTGCCAAGTGAAGGTGTTGGAGCTGTACTCTTAAAGCCTCTTAGTAAAGCAGAGGCAGATGGAGATAGAATTTACGGCGTAATCAAAGGTTCTTCTCTCAACCACGGGGGTGTTACTAACGGCTACACAGTGCCCAATCCGAATGCTCAGGCGGATGTCATCCAGTCTGCCATTAACAAAGCAGGCGTTCAACCAGAAGATTTTTCTTACCTCGAAGCACATGGAACAGGTACGAGCCTCGGTGACCCGATAGAGATCGTCGGACTCAAAAAGGCATTTGATTCTGATTCCAAACAGTTTTGTGCAATAGGCTCTGTGAAAAGTAACATCGGTCATGGGGAATCTGCTGCCGGAATCTCAGGTGTTGCTAAAGTATTGTTGCAAATGAAACATGGCAAACTCGTGCCATCGATTCATTCGAAAGTTTTGAATAAAAACATCGATTTCGCCAATTCTCCTTTTAGAGTTCAACAGGACTTTGAAGACTGGAACGTAGCAGATGGTAAGAAAAGACTGGCTGGGATTAGCAGCTTTGGTGCCGGAGGTAGCAACGCTCATGTTGTGATAGAGGCTTATGACAATGACCCGGGATCTGCCAGGTCTATTGTTAAGCCTGCAATCATCGTATTATCGGCAAAAAATAAAGACAGGCTCAACGAGTCGGTCAGCAACCTGATCATTCATTTGGAACGATATCCTGAAACGGCTCTGCATGACCTTGCCTATACTTTACAGTCGGGAAGGGAACATATGTCAGAGAGGTTTGCTGCAGTAGGAGAATCCATAGAGGAAATTCTGACGAAGCTAAAAAGCTTTGCCAGTAACAATGAAGCAGGTAACTGGTATGCAGCAAATATCAGAAAGCATAAAAACAATCAGGAAGATATATCCATTGAGTCACTTTTTGTCAATGCAAACTATGAGGAAATAGCATTCAATTGGACTAAAGGCGTGAAGGTGAATTGGACGTTGGCATATACTGACAGAATCCCAAGAAAAATTTCACTTCCAACCTATCCATTCCTGAAAAGAAGATATTGGTACGACAGCTACCTGACCACTGAGAACCAGACAGTGAAACCAATCGAAATTTCCAGTCAATTATCAGCCCAACCTGTTACCCTATCTGATAAGAAATCGTATTGGGATAAGATTCAGGATCAGCAGGAAAATAGTGGTAAATGGTATGATACGGTCAAGCTGACCAGACATCAGAATGGAATTGTTGAAGTTTCCATGCAAAATAAGAAATTCCAGAATATGCTAAATGAGCAGTTGGTGAACGATTTGCAGGTGTCTTTTCAGAAATTAAGGTTTGATGAGTCGGTGAAGGTAGTAATCCTAACGGGGTACGATAACATCTTTTGCATGGGCGGATCGGAAGATTTGCTCTCAGACATTGCCAATCGGAAAAAGAGATTTACTGACTTGCCATTTTTGTTCAGAGGCTTACTCGATTTTGAGTTGCCTGTGATTGCTGCCATCCAGGGACACGCTTTTGGTGGAGGTTTACTTTTTGGACTCTATGGTGATATCGTGATCATGTCTGCGCAGAGTACCTATTCTGCCAATTTTATGAAATATGGTTTCACGCCGGGAATGGGTGCTACTCATATTTTAGGAGAGAAATTTGGGAAGCAGATTTCTGTTGAAATGATGATGTCAGCGAAGCTCATTAGTGGAGCTGAAATCAAAAACAGGGGAGCATCGGTCATCATCACTGATGAGGTGATGGAAGAGGCGATGCACATGGCTAATCAAATGAGCTCTAAGCCACGTAATTCCCTCATCGTTTTGAAGAGAAAACTAAGTCAGGAGGTTTGGACGGAATTAGAAAGACATATACTTCTGGAAGAGAAAATGCATGAGGAGACTTTCCATACTGATGAAGTAAAGGGACACATCGAAAAGCATTTTGGCAATCATTCTTCCAAGCAAAAGCCAGTAGTTGAGTCGAATGGTAAAGAGTCTCAGTCATTAGCTACTAAGCCTGTTCTGGAACCTGTAAACCAATTGGTTAGAAAGGAGATTAAACCCATTAAAGTTGTCCTAAATGACTTAACTCGTTTACCGGAATTATCAGAAAAGAGCAGCATTCAATTACCAAATGTATTGCTTTCAGATCTTTCTACGACTAATAGAGTTGAATCAGCTCGTACAGTTGAGAGATCAGAAATTCCGCAGGTCTCTGTTAAAAAGGCCGATGATAGTTCTATCAAAGAGAAATTGACCGAAATCTTCTCTAAAATCCTTCATATTCCTTCCGATGAATTGGATGAAGAAACCGACTTCATCGATTTGGGGGTAGATTCTATCAGCGGAGTAGAAGCGATCAGAGAAATCAATGAATTCTACAAAACTGATATTGAAGCGATCAGTCTTTACGAATTTAAGACAATACTGCAGTTATCCGATTTGATCTCGACGGAATCAGGAGTTGTTCCACATTTGGAAACATCTGTTGTATACCACGATTCCAGTGCGGTGATTCGTACTTATGAAACAGCTGATTCAGTTGAGTCAGCTAATCAGGCTATTGTTGATAATATCATTCCGGAGTTGAAGGGAATTCTTGAAAAAATTCTGCATATCCCACAATCTGATTTAGATGAAGACATAGAATTTTTGGAATTGGGTGTAGACTCAATCAGTGGCGTTGAAATTATCCGTGAGGTAAATGAAAGATATAAACTGAACCTAGAGGCTATCGTTCTGTACGATTACCATTCAATCAGCAAATTGTATGACCTCATTTTGAGTGAAGGTTCTTTTGAAAGTGCTGCTCCGGTAATGAAGGAGGAGCAAAGCAATCCAACCGAGTCAGGTACTCCTGAAATAGTTCAGCCTGCCAGTGAAAGGTCAATGAGTGAAAAAGAAATCCTGCAGCAGTTGAAACCGATTTTCGAAAAAGTGCTTCATATCGGTGCTGAAGACCTGGATGAGGAGGTTGGTTTCATTGATCTGGGAGTTGATTCTATCAGTGGCGTTGAGATCATCAGAGAGGTGAATGAGCAATTTAAGCTGGATCTGGAAGCTGTGATTTTGTATGAGTACCACACACTGGAAAAACTGGCATCATTAGTTCAATCCTTAGGGATTTCCGTTCCAACGCGTCAAAGAACGGAAGAAATCTCCGCAGAAGAACCGATCAAGGAGGTGATGCCAATCGCCGTTCCAGTGGTAGAAGAAGAGCAAACAACTGTAGCAAAGCAGGAGCCGATAATCAAGAAGGAATTCGATGATAAAGCAGTGACCGATATCGCCATCATCGGAATGAGTGGAAGGTTTCCTGATGCTGAAGATATCAATCAGTACTGGCAAAATATTACTGGCAAAGTATTTAGCGCCAAAGAAGTTCCAGGGCACAAATGGGAAATTGATGAATTTTTCAGTGAAGACCAGGATGAAGCGGGTAAAAGCTATGGTAAATTCCTGGCGAGCCTCAATGATGAAGATAAGTTCGATCCTAAGTTTTTTAATATTTCGCCATTAGAGGCTGAAAAAATGGATCCGCAGCAGCGACTTTTCCTTCAGGAAAGCTGGAAAGCTATCGAAGATGCAGGATATAATTGTGACGATTTCTCCGGTACTAAATGTGGAGTCTTCGCTGGTGTCACTCAAAGTGAATATGCGGATTTCTTTGGAACAGATTCGCTGGATAGTCAGGTGTTTACCGGAAACAACAGTGCGGTTTTATCCGGACGTGTTTCCTATTACCTCAATTTACAGGGACCAAGCTTTTCTATTGATACTGCCTGTTCCAGCTCACTGGTTGCCATTCATCAGGCATGTGAAAGCCTGAGAACCGGATCATCTGAAGTGGCTCTTGCAGGAGGCGTATATGTGATGACCTCAGAGAAAATGCATGTCATGACCAGTAAGGCCGGAATGCTCAATAAAACGGGACAGTGCAGAACTTTCGATCAGGAGGCGGATGGTTTCGTTCCTGGTGAGGCTGTAGGTGTCATGGTGTTGAAGTCTTTGAAGCAAGCAGAGGCCGATGGTGACCATATTTATGGAGTTATCAAGAGTTCTGGTATCAATCAGGATGGTAAAACCAATGGAATTACTGCTCCGAGTTATGAGTCTCAGACCAGACTTGAGACGGAAGTTTATGAAAAGGGTGGGATCAACCCGGAGACCATCGGACTGATAGAAGCGCATGGCACAGGTACTAAACTAGGTGATCCTATTGAAGTGAAAGCGCTTAAAAACTCTTTTTCGAAATTCACGGACAAGACAGGTTTCTGCGGGTTAGGTAGTGTGAAATCAAATATTGGTCATACGCTTACGGCATCAGGAGTCGCTGGTGCAATCAAAGCAACTCTGGCTTTAAAAAATCAGATCATACCACCGACGATTAATTTCAGTGAACTGAATGAACACATTCAGCTGGAAAACAGCCCGTTTTACATCAGTACTGAAGCTAAGAAATGGGAAAATACCGGTTCGCCGAGAAGAGCGGCAGTCAGTAGTTTTGGATTTAGTGGTACAAATGCCCATGCGGTAATTGAAGAATATCAGGATATTCGTACTTCAGCTCCTATTATGGGAGATCAACTCATTTTGCTCTCTGCTAAAAATGAAAGCAGACTGAAGGAACAGGTTGCTAATTTATCACGCTACCTGGAAACCAATAGCCAAAGTGATCTGACCCGAATTGCCTACACCTTGCAGACTGGCAGACAACCAATGGTAGAAAGATTAGCCGCGATAGCAGGAAGTATTTCTGATCTGAAACAGCAGTTGAATCGATACTTATCCGAAGAGCATGGGGAGGTATTCCGTGGAAATGCCAGAAAAAATAAGGGTGCTGTTTATGCTGATAATCTGTCAGATCTTAAGCAATTGGCAGAACATTGGGTAAATGGAGGAGTGGTTGATTGGAAAGCCATTTATGGGGATCACAAGCCAGTAAAACTGCCATTACCAACTTATCCTTTTGCCAGAGAAAGATATTGGACTGAAAACACTAGATCAGCGCAAAAGACTGTTGTTTTAAGTAATGAACGCACTGGGGATCTCATTGAAAATCAAGACATTAATCGTTATGAGGTCAGATGGGAACAGGCAAATGCAAAACCTGCTGGTTTCAATGCAGATAATCGTAGCATCTTGATATTTGGCTTTGACCAAAATCAGGTTCATTTCGGGACTCAATTAGAAGGCGTTGAAGTTCACTCATATGATGCTCAAAGTCATATTGAAGTATTTAATACCGTTCTTGACAAAGTAAAATCAGAAGTTTCAAAGAGCAGTAAATCTGACCTGCTTGTGGTTGTTCCGAATCACTCATTTGGCAAATATGCCTTTGTATCCGGTTTATTGAAAACCATCAAACTGGAGTCTGATCATGTATCTGGTAAGGTAGTAGGTGTTAGCCAGCTTGACCAAAATACAATCGACCTGTTGATTAATTCAGAAATAAACAGCAATGGCCTTGAAGTAAAATACGACAAAGGCAGTCGATTTGAACTGAAATCAACACTGGTCAATCAGTTTTCCCAATTAGCTACAAACATTTCATTCAAAAATGATGGTGTTTATCTTATATCCGGTGGCTCAGGAAAATTGGGACAACTCATCGCTCATTACCTTGTTGAACGTTTCAATGCCAAACCGATAACCATTGGCAGGCGCCCTCAGTCTGAAGTGGCGTTAGAGGCTCAGGTGGCTTATCATCAGTGCGATATCACTTCCTATGATGCATTGGAAAAGTTGATATCAAATATTAAAACAAAGTATGGCAAGATCGATGGTGTAATTCATGCTGCGGGTATCATCAAAGATTCTTTGTTAGTCAACAAAAAAGAAGAGGAGATAAAGTCAGTTCTTGATACTAAAATCACAGGTGTGATCAACCTGGATAGCATACTGCAAAATGAGCCATTGGATTTCTTCCTGTCGATGAGTTCTATTGCCAGCATTGTTGGGAATATTGGTCAGTCTGATTATGCTTCAGCCAACAGCTACCTTGACTACTTTGCTTTCGAAAGAAACGAAAAAATACAGCAAGGTAAGAGGTTTGGTAAGACTATCAGCATCAATTGGCCTTTGTGGAAAGAAGGTGGCATGCAAGTGGATAGCGAGACGGAACAATACCTTGAAAACCGACTTGGAATCAAACCACTCCATTCTAGTATCGCATTAAATGCCATGTCTGAAATGCTGAATTCCGGTATCACACAGGGTTTTATAACTGCAGGAGATCCGCAAAAGCTAGGGGCTATTTTAGCAGGTGACCGACTCGAACTATCTACTGAATCGACAGTTTTGGACCAACCTATTTCAGAACAGATCAAGCAGGATGTAGAAAATATCATATCTGAACTATTAAAACTTCCTGTCGACGAAATCATTGATGATGAGCAATTTGGTATTCTTGGATTTGATTCCATTAATCTGAAAAAACTGAGTTCTGGAATTAATAAGTTATACGACATTGAGTTGATGCCGATGGTCTTCTATAATCACCCGACTGTAGTAGAATTGGTTGATCACCTGGAAGATGCTTATGGAAATGAGATTTCAGCAGTATTGTCGAAGAAGTCGGTGATAATGGAGAATAGCTCCCCCGTCATCAAAAGTATCAAATCCTCTGATCATGTTCAGGCTGAAACAGACAAGCAGGCGGAACCAATTGCAATCATTGGAATGAGTGGACGTTTCCCTCAATCGCCTGACCTGAGAACATTTTGGGATAACCTGGAGAAGAACAGGGATATGGTTTCTGAAATTCCTTTAGAAAGATGGGATTGGAAGTCGATTTATGGTGACCCTGCCACTGACTACACAAAAGTAAGAGTGAACTCGGGAGGTTTTATCAGCAATGCTGACAAATTTGATCCTTTGTTTTTCAACATGTCGCCGCGTGAGGCCGAACTCATGGATCCACAGCAACGTATTGCACTGGAAACGGTATTACACGCATTGGAAGATGCTGGTATCAAATCGCGGGAGCTGGCTGGCAGCAATACGGGCGTATTCATGGGTACGTATCTCAATGACTATGCCGATATCATTAAAAATGCCGGATTGTATACTGAGGCACAATCAGTTACGGGATTATCGCAATCAGTTTTAACAAACAGAATTTCCTACCTGCTGGATCTGAAAGGCCCTAGTGAACCTGTAGACACTGCCTGCTCGAGCTCATTGGTGTCGATCAGGAAAGGGGTTGAAAACATCAGAAATGGTAAGTGTGATTTGGTGCTTGCCGGTGGTGTTGGATTATTACTGGATCCTAAATGGTACACCAGCCTGACGCAGGCAGGAATGTTGAGCAAAGACGGCAGATGCAAAACATTTGATGAATCTGCCAATGGCTATGTCAGAAGTGAGGGAGTTGGAGTGGTTGTTCTGAAGCCGCTGAGTCAGGCAGAGAAAGACGGAGATCGGATTTATGGCATCATCAGAGGTACTTCACAAAATCATGGAGGAAAAGCAAATACACTTACTTCGCCTAATCCAAATGCACAAAGCGGTCTAGTAGTTGAAGCGTTTAAGGACGCCGAAGTTAATCCTGCAGATGTCACCTACATCGAAACGCATGGAACTGGTACTCCATTGGGCGACCCAATTGAAACTGAAGGGCTCAAATTGGCTTTCGACCAGTTATTTACAGAGCAAGGTATAACCGAAAAACCAGAAGGCTATTGTGCGTTGGGAAGTGTAAAAGCCAATGTTGGGCATCTGGAGCCTGCAGCAGGAATTGTGAGTGTCATCAAGGTACTGCTAGCCATGAAACATGGTAAGTTACCCGGAAACCCACAGCTAAAGACACCCAATAAGTTCCTGAAATTGGATCATACTCCTTTTAAGTTACAGCGCGAAACGACAAACTGGGAAGCAATAGATGGAAAACCAAGAATAGCTGGTATCAGCAGTTTTGGGTTTGGCGGTACCAATTGCCATTTAATAATTGAAGAATATAAGTCTGCAGAAAAAACACCAAATAGTTACGATTCTCCAGCACTGATTGTCTTATCTGCAAAAGATCAGGATCGATTGACTGATTATATCGAAAAACTGATCAATCAATTGCAGAATGATGAGATGTCAATCCATGACCTGGCCTATACTATGCAGATTGGTCGCGACGAAATGGGAACCCGATTAGCTGTTTCCTCCAATTCTGTTGCGGAATTAATTACTGAATTAAAAAGCTATCTGGCTGGCACAGAAAACGCTATAAGGACTGGTACTGTCAATGAAAAGAAACTCCAAAAAGTTGAAGATGAATTCATTAAAAATCTCGTGCAGCAGCGAAAATGGGATTCTATAATTGATTTATGGCTGGATGGTTCGATTTTCAATTGGAAACTTCTTTATGAAGAAAACAACAGACCGAATGTCATCTCAGTCCCCGGCTATGCTTTTGCCAGAGAACGCTACTGGGCGACAAACGAAGGAATCCAAAATGAAATTCCTGCTCAGATTTCCAATGGAAAGTCCGATATGCTTTTACACCAGCGGATTTCTGATAGCAATGGTTTAAAATACACTAGCTCTTTTATAGGAAATGAGCCTTTTCTGAGAGATCATGTCATCAATGATGATCGAATCTTCCCCGGTGTAGCTTACCTTGAAATGGCTATGGCAGGAGCAATGGGAGTTACAGGGAAACCTGTCAATTCTATTAGTGATGTCACTTGGGTGAATGCCTTTAATTTCGATCAGGAAAATAGACAGCTCAACACCAGCTTCAACAGTCATGGAAACGAGACATCATATCAGATCTATTCTGGTGATGAGTCAGATAAATTGATTCATAGTGAGGGTAAACTTTTGTACACGAATGACAAGCTTACTAGCAGGGCAAAACAAGATGTCAATTCGTTGAAAGCTGGCTTGTTCAGTATTGTCCCGGGAGATGAACTATACAAGCGATTCGAAACACTCGGTTTTCAATATGGTGAATCATTTAGAGGCATTGAAAAGATTTGGTATAACACCAATGAATCTCTTGCATCAATCAAATTACGAGGTTCTGCTGGTTTCAACATTCCTTTAGGCATTCTCGATTGTGCATTGCAGGCATGTGCTGTTCTGGCAATCAACAAGGCTTTGTTGGTACCTTATTCAATTGGTAGGTTGTCCATCGTCACAGAGATTCCAAACCATGTTTGGTGTTCGGTAACCAGGAATGAAGTTGGCGGCAACCTTGAATCATTCCATATACAATTATTGAATGAGCAGGGAGAGCTGGTTCTGGAAATTGAAGATTTCATCGCCAGGCCGCTACACAAAGTTTCTGAAAATGCCACAGCTTCTGCATTCAGGGCAACTTGGGAAGAGCAGGAAATTACGCCCGCTGGAAGACATGCTAATGAACAGGTAATTATTGGCGGGTTTGGTGAGGAAGAAAACTTGCAGTTAAAAGAGGTACTTCCTTTTGATGTTGAGTCACTCAATGAGACAGATCCAAATTCAGTTTTCAAACAGGTGTTTGATATTGTCCAACAAAATGTGAATGAAAAGAAGAAATCAAAGACGATCTTGTTATTTCCTTCCGATCGTCAGCAGGAGTTTGCTTTTGTGTCGGGCTTATTCAAATCTCTGAATAGTGAAAACCCTGATTATGATGGTAAGACGATTGCAGTTGATCCTTCAAATTCTGACTGGCTGGATACTGTCTCTTCGATGCTGGAAGCGGAATTCTCTTCAAATGATCGGGAAGTGGTCTATCAGCATGGTAAAAGAAAGGTGAAAACCATTCAGGCCGATGCTTTGTTAGCTAAAGATTTCGGTCAACTGACAATCAGAAAAAATGGTGTTTATCTGATTACAGGCGGTGCAGGAGGTTTAGGTAAAATTACAACGCAACACTTGTTGCAAAATGAAGAGATTACCCTTATTCTGACGGGTAGAAGAAAAGCTTCTGATCTTAATATCAAAGGAGATGATAGGTTACATTACTTCACTTGCGATGTATCGGATGCCAATGCAGTCGACGAATTGATTGGTCAGGTAATTGATCAATTTGGCAAACTGAATGGTGTGATTCATAGTGCAGGGATTGTTGCTGATGATTTCATTATCAATAAGACTCATCAACAAATTGATGATGTTTTATCACCTAAGATTTCAGGAACACAAAATCTTGATCATGCCACCAGGTTCCTCGATTTAGATTTCTTCATATGCTACAGTGCACTGTCTGGATTTTTAGGAAACCTTGGCCAATCTGACTATGCGTCTGCTAATACCTATCAGGATTATCTGATGAAAAACAGGAATATCCTGGTGACGAAAGGAGAACGGAAAGGTAAAAGTATCAGTATCAACTGGCCGTTATGGGAAAATGGAGGAATGCAGGTGGATGAATCCAGTCTGGAATATCTTCAAAATAAGTGGTCGTTGCAACCTTTGCCTTCTGCAGAAGGGATGCAGGTTTTTGACAGCATTTTAAATTCCGGACTGGATTCATCCACCTGCATTCCTCCATTTTCCCATAACGGCCAGTTGATACTGATGCTTTTACCCTTCCGTTCTCCTTTCGTGACCAGGATA
>JBCBHL010000139.1:0-17073 GCA_038525605.1 Bacteroidota bacterium | reverse complement strand
TGGATGGTTTACCAACCTGCTTGCAGAAATTCCCGGCACTGAGGTGATTGGAGTAGATGTGAATGACCTGGAATTGGAGCAAGCTGCCAGGGTTTTCAAAAAAAGTAATCTACTGTTTGTTTATGCTGACATCTTCTCGCCGGAAGCCGATGCACTAAAAGAATTTGATATCATCACACTCAACAGCTGCATTCAGTATTTTGATGATTTTAAAAAAATAACTGATCTGCTCCAGCTAAAACTAAAAAAAGGAGGTGAATTACATATCATTGATAGCCCGTTCTATCATCAGGATGACATTGCAGCCGCACGCAATAGAACGAATGAATATTTTGATCAGCTTGGGTATCCGGAAATGGCTAAAAACTACTTTCATCATTCATGGACGGACGTCTCGGATTTTCATAGCCTCTATGATCCAAAGAAATCCAAAATCAAAAAATTGTTTGGTGTAGCAGACACTCCATTTCACTGGCTTTGTCGAAAACAAGAAGTCTGGTAGTTTTTACTTTAACTTATATTGAGGATAATTTTCTATCAGCCAGACAGAAATCTCTTTCGATACAAGTATGCTGCCATTCTCATTCAGATGAACAAAGTCTGTCAGATATGCTTTAGCCGGCCGCACTTTCGCTTCCAGATCAATCATTTCTACGGATTCCTCTATTGCCACCTGCCTGATACAGTTGTTAAACTCCTCGTAGTATTTGCAAAACAATTCAAACTCAATTCCTTTAAACATTTGTTGAAATTGCTGTCTGATTTCCTGATCTTCCGGTGAAAACCTATTAAACTGAGTCATTAGGACCACTGGAATATCATTGGCTTTAGCCACTTTTACAAAAGATTTCAAAGCCCGCTTGTAAGTGGTTAAAACCTCATCAAAAGGATGCAATTTCCCTCCCCGGTAGTTTTCCCATTCATCAGCACCTTCACTGCCAGATTTGACCGCTTTTTTAACAAGTGAATAAGTATTAGGAATAAAAAAGTCTTTTGTCGATTTCAGATAATTTTTGGTTCTTTGATAAAAACTACTTTTCTCCTCTTCAACAATCACAGACCTGCCTTTTGGCGCCTCCCAATAACTGCCGGTTTTCAACAATTGAGCCAGGTCATTCACATTATGCATCAAGAATACTATTTTAGGTTTTTCGGGTATCCCTTTGGCAATAAAGCTTACCAAAGAATGCATGACATTGTTTCCCGAAAGTCCTGCGTTAAGGGTTTTAATGCTGGAGTTGGATGTTTCATTAATGAGATTTTCACCAATCAGATACGGAAAACGTTTTTCCTCTGGAACGGCACTGCACTCGGTAGTACTACCCCCAAAAAATATGATCTCTGCGTCGATCGCGTTTTCTAATGAATTCTCACCGATATAAAAACCGTTGCGGTCGGTTCGAAACCTCAACGGGTCACCGTCAGGGAATTGAAAAACGTAATCCAAATTGGGTTTAGGTTCTCTCAGCCTCACATACCTGTCTGTCTTTATAAACCCGTCTTGCGATGGCAGCAAAGGGTCAACAATTACCAGTAATACCAAAAAAATCGCAAGGTTGACCAGAATTAATCTCAGTGTTTTCATAGCTCAATGTATTGGCTAAACAATGAACCAAAAAGGTTCATAGATCAGTTAGCAAAATAACTCATATCAGAGGTTTTATTGCTATTGTCAATGTTAATAAAGTAGCGAGTTAAAAGCCAATAAGCCAGCTGAAAATTGCCTCCACATTTGTCCCTTATAGACTAACAGACATTACAGTCACTTGTTTATCTGGTAGTTCAGGAACCGTTTAGTTTCTTTACATCCTTTTTAATCAATAGAAAAATGAAAGCAATTGCAAAAGCTACGAATATCCTTAACTAACGGAAAGCTTTTTGGCGACACATATACATGAAGACCCGAGAGGAACAGACTTTCTGCTTTTGATAATTCCTAATTCAGGAGAAAGAAGTATCCGTAGAATTTTTCCGATAAAGCTACCTCTTGACTTATGTAGGTCTACGTTCTTGTGAGAAGAGCTTCTAGTTCTTCTGAAAATTTTTCTGAACAACCACATAGGTACAGGCAATGCATAAAACATATAGGAAAAAAATTCCACCTCGAATCCAGCCTGTTTCAAAGTCTTAGTAAGTGTTTTTTTGCTGTATCGGCGATAATGTCCAACAGAAGTATCGAAATCCGACCATAACAACTGAAAGGCAGGAACACTGATGTATAATCTTCCTCCGGGTTCTAATGCATCGTTGATACTGTTTAAAAAAGAGAGGTCATCTTCTATATGTTCCAAAACATCAAATATACCTGCAGCTGGTAATGAATCGTTTTTCAGCTGCGCATCCTGCAATGAAGCATGAATGACAGGTCTCAATCCACTGGCCAATGCGTTCCTTATACCTGTTTCCCCAGGTTCCATTAGAACAGTCTGCGTCAGTTCCCTTAGAGCAATCGTCAACTGACCGTTAGATCCACCTATATCGAGCATAGCGGAGCTGGGGAAATTTCTAAGCAATTCTTTTAGACAATTGCTTCGATGTGTATACCAAAATGAGTTCTGCTGAAAATCTTTTTGAATCTCGTGGTTTATTTCGGGATAAGAAATGTCATCGATCAAATCCCTTACGGTCCATAATCCCGGCTTTATTTCAACTAAACTGTTGGAAATATCCTCAATTTTTAATTCGTTCAAAACCATGAGTCATACTTTAGCCTTTCTGACGTAATTGGAAAAGAGATGGATCAAAACCTTTTTTCAGAAGCGAAAATTTACATTTCTTCACTTCAAAGCCTAATTCGAGCATATTATAGGCAACTATTAGGGTCAATCGATCAGCAACAGCTCATCACTTACATCAGAAAGTTTATTGAGATGCTAAGTTAACCTGAGAAATTGGTTAAATAAATGAAAGTAACAATTTCTCGATCTCTTCGCGCTTGTCGACCACCATGAAATGACCTCCTCCTTCCATGATTTGATCAGCATTACCTTTCAGTGGCAGCAATCTGTCACTGCTACCGTGAATTCTGTACAAAGCGGAATGATTTGAGCTTCCCTTCCAGATACCAATTGCACCAACTGCCCACTTAAGAAATTCCGGAGATGTATTTTTAATGATCTCAGAAAGTTTTGTTTTACTGTTGGGATCATTTACTCCGAAGAGCCAAAACAGAAAAGCATTGGGTTTCGTCAGGAACCAGTCAGGCACCAACCTGATCAACCCGGAGGCCGCCGGAAACCTCTTAAACCATGAAATCTGTCTATAAGATGATATGGAAGACACAAGACAAACTTTGCTATCATGAATTTCTTTGGCAATTTCCACAGCTATCATGCCACCGAAAGAAAAACCTATGATTATGGGAGAATCATCATCAATCTGAGACATCAGCTTTCGGGCATAGCTGCTTAGACTTTCATTCTCAAAAGATTCTGACCATTTTATCACAACCTTTTGAAAACCAGTAAAGTCGTAATCTGCAAAAATGCTTGCATCCGCCCCTAAACCGGGGATCAAGAAGAGTTTTTTCAAAAAAGAAGAAAGGTTATTTCTTAAGCTTAAGAAGGATCTTCAACTCATCCAACCTGTTCACAAGAATCAACAAGGAACATACAAATGCCACAATAGCGAAAGTAAACAAGGTTCCTCCATCCCCATTTGTATCGATTCCGATCACAAATAAATGCGAGGCAATAGCCCCTGTCATCAGACCTGTCCCAATAAATGCTCCGAGTGAAGAAGTAGATCTGATTACAATCAAAACCGACGCGATCAACTCGATGATTCCTGTGGCCCACCTGCCCCAGGGTTCTACACCCAACTTAGTAAACAGCTCAACACTTTCAGGATCCGCTGTAAATTTAAAATACAAAGTCTGCAAGAATAAAATAGCTGTGACAAATGCCGCTACTCGAAGTAATGTGTCCTTGTTCATAGTTTGCCTGATATTTATAAAAACCAAGATATAAAAAATTACGGATGATTGAAATTCACGCAAAGGATCACCCGATGAGGAATGCCTAAAAAGAAAAAAGAGGAACATCCGGCGTGATGTATCCCCTTTATACTAACTAACCTAAAAAAGCCTTTAACATCCAGTTTGTTTTTTGTAGTTCTGTCACATAACTGGTAAATGTATCGATCGTTCCTTCGTCTGCATTTACGGAAGCGACCTTCAATATTTTATTTACATCGGCAATAAGTATTTCATTGCCTGCTACTATTGTCAAGACCATGTCATCTGCAGCGCTGATTGCATAGCTATCTGCTATATCAGCCGTTTGCACATAGTCGTCAATTCCCGCTCCAGGTTTACTACCGAGAGCCAGAATTCTTTCAGCAGTTTCGTCCACCTTTGCGGCGATATCAGTGTATAACTCTTCAAACTTCTCGTGAAGTATGTAGAAATTTGGGCCTGTTACGTGCCAATGAAAGTTTCTCAAATTATGGTATTGCAGGTGTAAATCGGCCAAAAGTTTTTTGATGCTTCCTACTACTTCCGTATTTGAATTTTCATATTTATCTATAAGAACTTCTGCAGTTTCGATATTATTGTTCATCTCTCAAAAAATTGTTTATTGATGTAAACTGCAAACAGCTCAACCAGGTTGTTATTTGATCGATCGATAAAAAATATGAAACTATAAACTTAAACTATAGACACTTTAATTATCGCTAATTCTGCTTTGTGCCTTGCTGGCAAGTTGTTGAAAACAACTAATGGAATATTTAAGCTCACTGAGCGGAATCGACGGTAGTCCGCCATTTGACTGATTGGTTTCCAATAAATATTTATTGCAATCGATGAGCTGCCTTAATAAAACATGGTCAGGCTCATTTTTGCATACCTCCTCAAAGTGATGACAATAGTCAATATACCAATCCCTGTGCATGGCAGCATGCGCCAGTTTCACAAAAAAATACTCGAGCGTTTCACTTTCGCCATTTGCTGAAATGAATTTATTGAGGAAAGAATCTTTATAATCCATACCATTATAAATGCTCCAGGCCCTGATCAGTTGCTGGCTGAGGTCTTTATCTGCATGATAGATCAAATCAGATTTATACCGTGAGGAAATCACAACTGCACTACTAAGCGTAATAGATTCTATCAATGACCTGAAATTCTGCGTACTTTTATTTTTCAGATAAAACCTGGGCGCGTACTTTCCCTGTACGCACAGAAATCGTGTTTGCTTCATGCGATTAGTCAATTGCATTTCCCGGGTATGACTAGAGGAAACAAACAACGGTATTTGGGTCAATGTCGTTTATTTTCAATCAGAATACCTGCAGAAATTGATATAAGGAATTCTCCGCGACTAAATCGGGTAGAATTCTGAATTCTTTTTTTGAATCAGGCAAATGGAATATTTAACTTTCCGTTTCGCTGATAAATGTCGTTGGTGATTTGAGTTTTCTTTAGAAATTCTTTCTTTAATATACTGAATTCAGCTACATTAGTCAAATCAATAACAATTATAGAGTTATAATTTTTATCTATAATGAACTTTAACATTCAGCAACTTGAGTACATCATTGCTCTGGACAACTACGGAAGTTTTTCGCAGGCAGCAGTACACTGTCATGTAACCCAGCCTACTTTGAGCATGCAGGTGAAAAAAATTGAGGAAGAACTGGGCGTTGTGATCTTCGACAGGTCTAAAAAACCGCTCAAAGCCACCATAGAAGGTGAATCGATTCTGGCTCAGGCCAGGGTAATTCTGCAGGAAGTAAATGTGCTCAAAGAACATGTATCTGTTGATAAAGGAGCAACTTCAGGTACACTCACTATAGGAATCATTCCAACGCTTGCCCAATATATAGTGCCTATGTTTTTAGGGAGCTTCCTTCGGAAATATCCTGAAGTAAAAATACAGATAAAAGAACTGAAAACTGAAGAGATCACAGATGCACTGAGAAAGGAAAAAATTGACTTTGGTATACTGGCTACTCCCTTGCGAGAACAGGGAATTCATGAGCATCCACTGTTTTACGAAAAACTAATCTGCTATACAGATAGTACAATTGCGGAGAATTATAAAAACAGAATGGACATTAATGAAATTTTAAGCTACAAAATTTGGTTATTATCGGAGGGCAACTGCTTTAGAAATCAGGTTTTTAACCTGTGTGCGATGAACCAGATTGAATTCAAAGATTTTCATCTGAAATATGAAAGCGGATCGGTGGAAGCTCTGATGAGACTGGTCGACAAAGAGGGAGGTCTTACCCTCATTCCGGAGCTGGCTACCCTGGATATGAACGACGAGCAGCTTGATCGCCTCAAGTTCATAGCCGATCATAATCCGGTAAGGGAAATCAGTATTGTACTGGGTAGAAGGGCCATGAAGAAGAAGCTTATTGAGTTGTTCTCAAAAGAGCTTTTGGAAGGGCTCCCGACACAGGTAAGAGAAAATACGAATGAAAATATTATTGAAATATCTTAATAGACATAGTAATGGTAGGCTCTGTATTAGTTGATTTTGGATACTTTCACGGTCGATTTCTTAGTTTTACATTAAGTATGAATTAAACTTAAAAATTGACTAGTGCTTTAAATCAAAACCTACCTAATAAATTTTTCATGACAACCTTTAATAAACAGACATGTTTCCCGAATTATTTGAAATAGCCGGCAACACCATTTACAGCTATGGGGTTCTCATAGCGATAGGTGCTTCACTCGGTTTTTACTATACTTCAAAAACAGCCAAAAAAGAACTGAATATTCCAACAGACAAAATTCAGACACTGGCTATATTGATAATTCTGGCAGCCTTTTTAGGAGGGAAAATCTTGTTCTATTTTGAGAAGCCGGGGTTCTATTTCAACCCTCCTTCCAATATGCTCAAGAATTTTAGAACTGGTTTTGTTTTCTACGGTTCGCTGCTATTTGTAATTCCTACAGTTATCTGGTATTTCAGAAAAAACAAATTACCTGTTTGGCCAATGCTGGATATCATAGCTATTACAGGTACCATAGTTCACTTTTTTGGAAGACTTGGTTGTTTCGCTGCAGGATGTTGCTATGGCCTGCCTACTAACAGCCGCCTGGGCATCATATTTTCACATGAGGCGTCCAAAGCGAAACCATTGCACACTGCATTGCATCCTACTCAATTGTATGAAGCTACCCTGATCTTTTTTATTTTCATCACCCTCAACATGTTTAAAAGGTATCAGCGATTCAAAGGCCAGCTTTTTTTGATTTATATCATGATGTATGCGATTGGCAGAGCTGTAATTGAGATATTCCGCGGAGACATTCGAAGGGGTTTCATCATTGAAGACATCCTTTCTCACTCACAATTGATCAGTTTGCTAATGGTAGGAGCGGTATTTTACTTTTATACCAGACAGTCGAAAAAAGCAGCTTTAAAGCAGGGCTGATGAATCCGTTTTGAAACAAAAATTCACCACTATGAAAAGACTTCTAACGATATGGGAAAAGCCGGTTTGGATATTGATGCCACTGATTTATTGCTTTCTTTTTACAATCGAAGGCTTTTCACAAGAAGTGGATGTGAATGTGCAAATTCAAAAAATACGGGATCATTTCTATGGAGTGAATAATAACATCGATGGTTATGATGAATATCAATTTAATGACTATACGACCGCTTATGTCAAAGATGGATTTCCCCATAAAATAACAGTTGACAAAGCTGGTAGTCAGCAAGACTATTATTTCAATGCAGAGCAGGAGCTACTGTTTATTTTTGAGGTTTTTCAGGGTAGTGAAAATCGATATTATTACAACCATAAAACTTCTGACCAGGCGCAATTCACCGTACCTTATCTGATCAGGTGGATTCAACCTGATAAAACTCAGCCAGCAACTAACTCCGAAGAGTTTATTGAGTCAGGACTGAAAAAGTCCGGCGAGGCACTAACTGTCTATTTTAGCATATTGGAGCAAATACTGTTTGAAGAAGGTTATGAGATCAAACCGAAAAAAGTGATTGCTATCAATAAAGCTGTATCCAGCATTGAAAATAGTCCCTTAAAGGTTATCGAGGTAACAGATTCCAGTGAGTTTTCTGGCGATGATGATGAAGGTCAATTTGCTGAGATTAATGTTTTAAAGAAATACGGTGCAGAAAAGGGTGGGCCAATACTTAAAACTGTCCATGAAACCGGCAGTGATGGTGGACATGTCATTGCTTCCAGCGGAACGAATACCAGCTATTATGATGAAAATAAAATGGTTATACTAAACATTGATGCAGACAGTACACATTACTATGGGATGGCTCCAGTGGAAATCTATAATATAAACGGAGGAAAAGTGAGTTCAGTCCTTTACAACTACATGGATGAGAATGGTTCGTCATTTTATAAGAAAACCGTCTATGCGCTCAACGACGTTTTGCTGTGGGTAAAATTCGATAAGTAACACACGATAAACCATGTAAAGTATTTGATGCGTATTGATCGATTTACGCCATTTATTTACGTTGGAGAGTAGAAATCATCAGTCATTTATTGGTCTTAAATCCTAAAACTTTTTCCTGGTCGAAACTCTTTTTTGTCAAAAAATTCTAATAAATGAATAAAAATTACCTAGATCAACCAACATTTTTCTCTGAAGATCGTTAATTTTATAAAAATTACAAAAATTAACCAATTTGACCTAGACCAATTGAAAAGCATCAATAAATCTGATAATTTTCAATTTTTCAGTCTGTAACCAAATAAATTATAAATCATATGAAAAAGTTAAAGATTAATGAATTACAAGTAAAAAGTTTCATCACAGAGGCCGGTAAGGTAGACGCAAATACTGTGAAAGGTGGCATTAGTCAGCATCCATTTGCATGTCAATTGACTAATGATCCGCTTATCAATTGTCAGTTTTCTCAAGACCCTGCTGCCGACTGTAACGTTTCTCAGGGTATAGAAGTGTGTCTCGCACCTCCTACAGTAGGTGCATTCACTTTTTGTTGTTGAAAAGGTTGCTTAGCAAACTATTAATGAAAAGAAAAGTGACAGAATTTAAGTTTTGTTACTTTTCTTTAAACGAACAATTCGAAAACCAATAAATAATCTATTGAAGGAATCTAAGCATTTCAATTTTCTGATCTGGTAATCTTCGGCGACTTCTTAAATGGTATACGCCAGAAAACATAGTAGTCAAATCCAACAATATTTCTGCGTTCTTCCAAGCCATAACCAGGGATACGATGTGTACCAAATTCCCTGTCTCCGGTTATAACCCTGTTGAATCTGTACCGGAAATAAAAGCCTACAAAAAGCTGCTGCCACATCCGGACTTTTAAGCCTACATTGGCTTCCAGCCATCGGGATTGTAATGATTCATTATTGAGTTCAAAAGAATCGCTAACCCCAAATAAAGTATCCGCATCATCGAAAATAAAAGTTTCATTGTAGCTACCTCTTACGTATTTGAGCCCTAGCAGCAGTGCATTTCCCTCAGTTTTATCTTTAATAAAATTGATATCTACACCCGCCCGGAAAAATGATCCGCTGTTTTCATAATCAAAACCATCGGAATTGAGATTTGTACTTTCTCTTCCATAGGCGACCTCCAACATATAATTGTGAAAATCAATATCGCCAGTCACATCCCAGCTGGAATGATCCCTGTCGAATGCTGTTCTGCCAAACCTGAAAACGTTGGTCCCGAATCTCGCTGCAGTAGGCTTGTACGAAGGTTTAATTTTAGGCAATTCATCGTCATCATCTACTGTATTATCAGCGTCCTGAGCCATCAGCATATGACTAACGCATAGAAAGAGCAGGCATAAACTAGTCCAGGAATATCTCAACATTTCTTATGATTTCATTATTCAATTCGTCATTTACCACACTTACGGAATCGAATGTATGAGAAACAACTTCCAGATTAAAAAAGCGTGTGGCAGGATCACACTCCTCGAAGAAAATATAGTACTGACTGGTATACCTAATTTCCATTGTATCTAGTCCCAGATTACTTTCAAAATAGTAGGTGGCCACCGTATCCAGGGTATTGATAGGCAGTGCGAAAAGGCTTAAAGTAGTATCTACCCGCTGTGTCAGATCAAATCCGATCAGTCTCAGGTTCAGGTCTTCCATTGTGATACTGCTGAAATCCGCACTTTCGGTGAGAGAGGTGGTGTCTCTATCAAACAAAGCGAAAACGATAAAGTTGGTATCGTCCACCAGTTGGCAGTCTTTGATGGCATTACAGCCAATTGTGATCAGCGTCAGCGCAACAACAAAAGAAATTCCTTTCAATATTTTCATTTTCAGGGTCAAAAATGGCCAAAAACGTCCTCTTTAAAAACTTTTATGTGAAAAGTCTGCTAGTAGTAACGTACTATGGCAAAGCTTATGTGTATTTTTGCAAAAAAAAGATACGGAGTGAAGGCCAGAGGATTAAAAAAAGACAAGGTAAACATCGTAACGCTGGGATGCTCAAAGAATCTCGTTGACTCGGAAGTGCTGCTCACGCAGCTGAAGGGAAATCAGATTGATGCTACCCACGAATCTCAAAAAGATGATGCCAATATCATTGTAATCAACACTTGTGGGTTTATCGATAATGCCAAGCAAGAATCTGTTGACACAATCTTAAGGTATGTAGATGCCAAGGAGGAAGGAATGGTCGACAAAGTGTATGTAACAGGCTGTCTTTCTCAACGATACAAGGATGATCTGGAAAAAGAGATTCCTCAGGTCGATGCTTACTTTGGCACCAGAGATTTGCCACTGCTGCTAAAAAGGTTTAAAGCGGATTACAAGCACGAACTCGTAGGTGAGCGGATTCTCGCAAGCGCCAAACACTATGCATATCTGAAAATTTCCGAAGGTTGCGATCGACCCTGTTCCTTCTGCGCCATTCCGCTGATGCGAGGAAAACATGTTTCCAAACCGATGGATCAGCTGGTGACGGAAGCCGCTAATCTGGCTAAAAACGGCACCAAAGAGCTGTTGCTGATTGCTCAGGACAGTACTTATTACGGATTGGATATCTACAAAAAAAGAAATCTTGCTGAGCTGCTCGACAGACTTTCCGATGTGGAAGGTATCGACTGGATCAGGCTGCATTATGCTTTCCCAACGGGATTTCCGGAAGATGTGCTGGATGTAATGGCGCAAAAAAGCAACATCTGCAATTACCTGGATATACCGCTGCAACATGGTGCCAACAACGTATTGAAACTCATGAGAAGAGGCACAACTCGTGAAAAAACAGAAAGACTGCTGGACGCGATTCGCGAAAAAGTGCCTGGTATAGCCATCAGAACAACGATGATTGCCGGACATCCCGGAGAAACAGAAGCTGATTTCCGTGAAATGACTGATTTCATCGAAAAATCGAAGTTTGAAAGATTGGGGATTTTCACCTATTCTCATGAAGAACAAACACACGCTTATCAGATGGACGACAATATCCCTGAAGAAGTAAAACAAGAAAGAGCGGATATCGTTATGGAGATTCAGGAAGGTATCTCTCATGAGATCAATCAACAGAAGGTGGGTAAAACTTTCAAAGTATTGATAGACAGAAAAGAGGGTGGTCATTTCGTAGGAAGAACTGAACATGACTCTCCTGAAGTAGACAATGAAGTGCTGATCGATGCGGAAAAACACTACCTGAGAGTTGGAGATTTTGCAAACATCAAAATCAACAGCGCAACTTCTTTTGATTTGCATGGCGAACCTGCCGACTAAATAAGCTTAATGCGATATCATCAAAAAAGGTGAGGAATATATTCTCCTAAAAAGATACTTTTATCCGTGATTGCAAAAGGAGATTATTCAAGCTATTAACGAAAAATATATTTAAGTTAATAAAAGGGGTATGAAGTCTGGCGTAATTGCCTATTGCTTGCAGGCAAACAGTTGATATTTAATTGAGCTTATACCGAGAGCATAAAACAAAACATTGTGGAGTTAAAAAAACTTACTTTTGAAGAGACAAATAACTTCTCTTCACTTTTCCTGGATTACCTGGATCAAAAGCCCGAACTTTCTGAATTTTACAATCAACTTCCATCAAAAGATGGAATTTTGGAAGTACTAAAAAACAGAAGTTTTCCTGCTAAAAGTAGAGAGGTGTTGTACAGCAGCCTCAAAAGTCAGAACAAAAACATCAGTTTGTCGGACAAGACTAAAGAAAACCTGGAGTTACTTCGCGATGAAAAAACGTTCACTATCACGACAGGGCATCAGCTCAATATTTTTACCGGTCCTTTGTATTATATCTATAAGCTGGTAACGATTATCAATACCAGCAGAAAGCTTAAAGAAGCTTATCCGGAGTACAATTTTGTACCTGTGTACTGGATGGCTACTGAGGATCATGATTTTGATGAAATCAGCTATTTCAATCTTTTTGGCAAGAAATATCAGTGGGAAACAGACCAGAAAGGAGCTGTTGGAAAATTCAATACCGCCTCTATCAGTGAGATTCTGGATGCCATGCCTGAAGAATCGCCACTATTTAAAAATGCTTATAACAATGCTTCCTGCCTCGCGGATGCCGTGAGAACTTATGTCAATGAATTGTTTGGCGAAGAGGGGCTTTTAGTCATCGATCCTGACGATAAAGGCCTGAAATCCCTGTTTACCAAAGAAATTTCAAGTGATCTTTTTGAAAATCTACCCCAACAGCAGGTCATTCGGAATTCTGATAAACTGGAAAAACTTGGATACAAAAATCAGGTTTTTCCCAGGGAGATCAATTTCTTCTTTATGAAGGGTGCTGTTAGGGAAAGAATTGAAAAGCAGGGTGATACATACCAGGTTTTAAATACAGACATCAGCTTTTCAGAAGCCGAAATGCAAAGGCTCATTGCTGAAGAACCAGAAGTTTTCAGTCCCAACGTGATACTTCGTCCTGTGTTTCAGGAAACGATTTTACCGAATCTGGCCTATGTAGGCGGACCATCCGAACTGGTTTACTGGCTGCAGCTAAAGGGAATCTTCGACCATTTCAATACTTCTTTTCCAGTACTGATGCCTCGAAATTTTGCGTTGATTGTCAATACTGCTTCCAACAAAAAGATGGATAAAATTGGCCTGAAGATAGAGCAGTTATTTTTCGACAGCCACACCATCAAAAAGAATTATCTGGAGTCAGCATCTGAAAATGAATTTAATCTTGACAGTGAAAGGCAGCAGATCTCGGATTTTTATGAAGAATTGAAGAAAAAAGCAGCGCAGATCGATGGTTCACTGGAAGGTTTCATTGGGGCCGAAAGTGCCAAGACCATTAAAAATCTGGACAATATAGAAAAGAGGCTCAGAAAATCTGAAGAGCGAAAGCATGAAACAGCCCTCAGTCAGATTGAGGGAGTTAAAAACAAACTATTCCCCGGTGGTGGATTGCAGGAAAGGCATGATAATTTCCTTAATTTCTACCTCAACAATCCAAATTTCATTAAAGAGTTGTTGGAAAAATTCGATCCCTTTGATTTGCGATTCAACATTTTGATAGATCAATAAATTGGACAAGCAAACACTTCGTAAGAATAGCCTGGCGCAGCGAAAAGCATTATCTGCCAATGAATACACCGAAAGAAACAGGGGTATTCTCCGGCACTTCAAAGAGTTTGTGAAAGGCAGTGATGCCATCATCTACCATTGCTTTTTACCCATTACCAAAAACGCCGAGGTAAACACCTGGCCTTTGATTGATTTTTTGATCTCGTCTAATAAGAAGATTGTCATCTCCCGTAGCGATCTAAACAGTAATACCCTTACCAACTACTATTTCGAGGATAAAAACCAACTGGTTGTCAATAAGTGGGGAATTCCGGAGCCTGTGCAAGGCGTTTCCGCTTCCAGCGAAGCTATCGATGTGGTATTAATTCCTCTACTGGTTTTTGATGAGTCCGGCCACCGGGTTGGTTATGGAAAAGGTTACTATGATCGTTTTTTGGAAAGTTGCAGGCCGGAAACGATCAAAATGGGTCTTAGTTTACTGGCACCAGTCAAGGAAATTCCGGAGATCGAACCTCACGATGTAGCAATGGATTATTGTATCACCTTCGATGGTCTTGTTAAATTCAAAAATATTTAAATCAATTTATCTGCTAGGTTTATTAACTTATTAGAAGCTTATGTCTCTTTCTACAAACATACAGCCTGAGTTCGATTGAAAATATGCCATTATAAAGTCATCACAATGGTTTTGATCTTGAAAAGTCAAAATCAGAAGTGATCTCATTCGCTTTTGGAAGAGATTGCCACAAAACCCAACATTTCATAAAGGCAATGACGGCTTATAGTTTGAAAATCAGCAAACTAATTCTAGAACGATTAATCGAACTCAGGTTATTAGGAATTAAAACCAGTTTGCCATCTACAAACTGATTTTAATTAATTTCATCAAATTACTCATCACTTTCAATCCAAAGCTGGCTCCTTGCTGACCTCTACAGTCTTTGAAATCTTCCTGAATTTCAACACGCCATTTGCCACCAACAAGCCTAAAAGAATTATTCCTGCTCCAATGATGACTTCTACACTTAAACGCTCATTCATAAATACAGTCCCTAAAACAACTCCATAGACAGGCACTATATACACTGAATATGATAGAAATGAAGCCCCGGCACTTTCCAGAATTCTATAGTATAGAATAAATGCAAGGGCTGTACCAAAAACGCCTAATATCAATACGGCTCCAGCTGCCTGCCAGGAAATGGCGGTAAAAGAGGCGGGGGCATCAAGTACAAATCCTAGCGGTAATAGATACACCGAGGTAATGAGCAGTTGTGCAGTTGGTGCGTGCATTGGCTTGCAGCCAATCAGGAACTTTTTAGAAAAAATAATCCCAATCGCATAGCTAAAAGCGGCCAGACTTACTGCAAGAATTCCCATCAACGCCGCTGACGATCCCGCTGACAGATTTGGAGAAATGAGCAAAATCAGCCCCGTAAAGCCAATGAAAGTGCCTACAGATTTCTGCAGAGTGATCTTTTCGTCCGAAATGAAAAAATGAGCCAGCGTGATTGTAAAAAGTGGGGTGAGTCCATTCAAAATGGAAGCCAGCGCACTGTCAATGTACATTTCTCCCCAGTTGAATAACGTAAAAGGAATGGCATGCGCAAACAGCCCTGCTATCGCCACATTTCTCAGAAATTTTCTGTTAGTAGAAAGCTGTTGTCGGCGAAACCATAAGATCGCCAACAAGGTGAGAGCCGCAACCGCGATTCGAAAACCGGCCAGCAATAGGGGTGAAATTTCAGCGACAGCGATTTTAATCAGCATAAAAGAGGGACCCCAAAGGGTCGCTAATGCCATCAGCATTAAGATATTCTTGATTTTCATGGTGTTTTCGGGATTTAAATAAAAATGATATTCGAAGGTAGGAGGAATAAACAGCTGCTTATACATGAATTTGATGAATAGATTTTATACTTACGATTAGATTTACTAATATTACTATATGGAGATTCGTCATTTAAAACTTATTAGGGAAGTGGCTAAAAAAGGGAGCCTCACACATGCGATGGATTCTCTCTACCTATCGCAATCGGCTTTAAGCCATCAATTAAAAGAGGTAGAAAAGCAACTAGGCACCCCCGTTTTTCACCGTGTCAACAAAAAGCTGGTTCTGACAGGAGCTGGTCAGATTATGTTGGAAGCTGCAGAACATATCCTCAACGAATTGGACAAAGCCACTACCGCTGTGAAGAAGTATGCCAGCGGAGATACCGGCACCATTAGGCTGGCCACTGAATGCTACACCTGTTATCATTTCCTGCCTTCACTGATGACCGACTTCAACAAGGAATTTCCCAGGGTCAAAATTGAAATTCATCCGGAAGCTACAATGGACCCTACCAAGATGATACTGGAAGGGAAACTGGATGTGGCGATTGCCTATGAAAAAATAGAAAATCCTAATATCCACTGCACTGAGTTACTAACGGACGAGTTGGTGGCAATGGTGCCTAAAAATCACCCCTGGGCTTCAAAACCTTATGTAGAAGCCGAAGATTTCGCCAATGAACAGGTCATTATTCATTCTTTTCCGCTGGAATCGGTGGTATTGTTTCGGCAGGTATTGATTCCGGAAAAAGTATCTCCCAAAAATGTCATCGCTATCCAGGTAACAGAAGCTGTGGTGGACATGGTAAGGGCAGGGATGGGTATTCAGGTAATAACTCGCTGGATCATAGAACCTTACCTAAAAGACAGAGGATTAACTGTAGTGCCTGTAACGAAAAAAGGATTATTCAGAACCTGGTACATTGCTACACTAAACAAGCCTGACTCACCTCAATATCTGGAGAATTTTAAAGAACATTTGAAATGCAATATTGCCGGCGCCTGTAAGGCCAAATCGTTGATGGTTGTCTGATCACCGAAAGGTAAATTGATCAATCAGTGCCAGTCTAGGCTATAACCGATACCATTTCCAATACTTTTTCAGCAAGTGACTGATCACCTTTTATGATGACCTGGTCTTTAACCTGGTCGGGCCTCAGGCTTTTGGAAAACAGCACCCATGATATCGCTACGGGAATACTGACATACGCCGTGACAATCGAAGGCGCCTGCGATTGAAGTTTCCACTCATCTTTGTCCCTCACTAAAAACCAGGTACCACCAGCATCCGATGTGATATGCACCTCAATAGTTGTCCCTTCTTTTGCTTTCACATCTTTAAAAGTGTAAGGCAATGCCTGAAAGAAAGTATCGATAACCGGAAAGAAAAATTGTTGGTTCAGAATTCCTTTGTGGCTTGTTGCCTCCCTGACCTGCTGTTGATGATGCCAGTACTCTGTGTATTCGCGCGCCAGATGCATCCAGTTGTAACTGGTGGATTCGCCTGCCCATGCCACAGAAAATATCGCCTCCTGCCACGGGTCCAGCGTATCGTAATAATCAGCCACTAAATCGCCGATCGACTCCAGCAATAAAATAAGAACCTGCGGGCTTAGTCTTTTCGTGGCACTAACCCAATCGCTATTTAGCTGATTGAGCCAGGCGACCAGATCGTCATATTGATTAGAGGCAGGTGGATTTTCCCCAAAGTAGCTGTCGCGCTGAATAGATAGAGCCCGCAGCTGAACATCAAGAATATGAGCTACAACATCATTAAATTTC
>JBCBHL010000138.1:0-17313 GCA_038525605.1 Bacteroidota bacterium | reverse complement strand
TCTATTTTTAATTTAAGGCGCTTATAAAATTCTATAATAGCGAAAAACGAACTACGTAAAACCTCACATGATAAATTCTAATTCTTAAGTTACAATAGATATCCGAAAGAAAAAATTGAGGAATGTATCAGTGGCTGATATTCTTTTTGGTTTGATAGATACCTCGCACATATCCGCATATTACGAGCGTGTTACATATCTGAAAGTTTTTGGGAACTGAGTGAATAAAGCCTTTTAAAAGTACGGTTACCTTACAATCGAAATTTATGCATTGCTCTGGAAACACTGAGGTTGCAATGCTGATACTAAGGGTTATCACGACAGATTTATTGTGCGGGTTTTTGATGACAAAATTCAACTGTTAAAATATTGAAAATCACTCAATGCAAAACTTCAACGTGATAATGTCTATTAAACACGAAAGCTCTATGAAATACTTACTGTTAATCTTAATCATTTTATCCATTTCTTGTAGTTCTACTGAAAAGAAAATCGCGGAATTCTCCTATCCACCGGAATGGGAACCACATGAAGCTGTCTGGACGGATTTTAACTATGAGCCTTATAATGGCCTTCCAAACAAAGAGGCCAGGTTAATCCTCACTGCTACGCTTTCCAAATATGTAAAAACGAAGGTGGTTTATGACAATGATTCACTGATGGATCAGGGCAAACTGCGTCTGACGGAAATGTCTGCGGTCATGGACAGTATTGAATTCATCAAACTCCCTTACCAGTCTTCCTGGATGCGAGACCCGCTCATGTTTGTTACTGATCAGAATACGGTTAAACTGCTCGACTTTGAATGGAGTTGCTACGGAATTTACAATTGTGATGATGATCAAAGAGGACTACTTTCCAATACCCTTCAGCAATTACATGGGTATGAAAAAGACTCTACCGGTTTGTTTTTTGAAGGTGGCGCAATAGAGATAAACAGTAACACCATCATTGCCTACAAAGCACTGGCTACTCAAAGAAACCCAAATAAAACAATTGAAGAAGTTACTGATATCCTGCTGGATAAGTTTGGTAAAGAGCAAATCATCTGGCTCGATGAATTCCCTTTGATTGACAAGCCGTTTAAAAAGATCGATCAATTTTACGGCCAGGGTGCCAATGGACATATTGATGTAACCACTCGTTTTTTAAATGACACAACAATTCTGGCCACAGTTGTCTCCGAAGAAGATCGCAATAAAAATGCGATGCTTGCTTATGATTATGAGGTTTTCCAGAAGAACCTGGCTCAACTCAAAGAAGCCAGACAACCCAATGGCAAGCCATATGCTATTGAAATTATTGAAGCGCCGGACTATTCTTTGTATGGCTACCCGATGGAAGTGGAGGAACCTTTTTATTTCGGTTTTTTAACAGAAGCTGCAAGAAAAGAAGTCGCTCTGGGTGACACAATTGTGATGGTGCCAGCACTGGAGTATGCTAATTTTACCATTACAAATGGCGTGGTGATAGCGTCTGAATATTGGAGAGAAGGAATGCCTGCTTCCGAAAAACAGAAGGACGAGAATCTTCGAGCTATACTTGAGAAGTATTTCCCTGACAGAGACATTTTTACTTACGATGCATTAGCTATCAATTGGGGCGGAGGCGGGGTACACTGCAGAACACAACAAGAACCAAAAGTCAATTGATTATTGCACTCGGTTATCACCTAAGTTGATACCTTTTATAGTTACAGGGAGGGGTGCATGACAATATACTTACCATATTTTGCAGCAATAACTCCATATAATGGCGCAAAGACTCCATATTTTAGCGCAATGGCTCTACATAATGGCGCAAGGACTCCGCATCAAAGCGCAACAGCTCCATAAAATGACGCAAAGACTCTATATTTTAAGGCAATGACTCTGCATAATGGTGCAGAGTCTCTATAACACTGCGCAAAGACTCTACATGCATCCTCCGGGTTACGTAAAATTAGCGCAACGTTTCTTTAAGCAACCTATGGGTTTCTTTTGGAGGTGGTGAATCAGGAAATAAAGGTCCTAAGGTCAAAATATAGAAAGGTGCTGTTGATTAGTTGTTTCACAATGGAGTTTTATCAAAATCATTTATATTTATTTAAATGAAGTACTTATTCGGATTCATCCTGATTCTAACGATTGGATGCAACGTAAAAACAAAATCTACGCAGGAAGGATACAATTTTTTGTTGTTAGACAAAGAAGACACCGCAAATTTCTTTTTCTATCCAACCGACGGTAAGTTTCTTTTTCACAACAGTGAGAAGTTTGACAGTGCCATATTTGATAAAGCCGCTCAGCAACGTTTACCAGGAAAGTACCTGATGGGTATTATTGAAAAGGATCGTTTAATGAACAGATACCTAACCTTTAAAGGAAAAGAGCACTCAAAATTTGAAGATTTTGATAAATCAACAGAGTTATTTTTACATGAAGAGTATGACCTTAAAGACTATGAGGTAGCAGTCTACAATGATTATATAGATTCTGGCGCAAATCCAATTTCGAGGCATTTAATGCTGGTTGCGGTGAAAGAATCATCAAGAGATACTCTGCTTTTTCAAGAGTTTAATATTGTTCAAAAAGCTGACTATGTCGTTTATAGTATGGTTACCTATGAAACATGGGAATACAGAGATGAAATGCATGAATTGCTTGTAGATATAACTACAAAAATGGGAGACTCTACTAAAGTTGAACAACGAAATAAATATTAATAGAATGCTTAGCGGCATTCACTATTTCGAATGATAAGAATTTTAACCATATCGACTATTTGTCTGTTGCAGGTTAGCTGTAAAGTTGTAACAAAACAGAGGATATCTTCTTCAAATAAGATATCTAATTATTTTGGAAATTCTGAGATCAAAAATTCAGGATGTGAAGTTAAAATAATCTCCAACTTCGGTTCTAATGTCCGGGTTTATAAGCGCAAATTGAATGCAAAAAGATTGGTAAATATTGTAGAAAATCTAGATTGGGAAATTGACAATACTGTTACACTTACCAAAGAAAATGGTGACTGGATGCAGTTCTTTGGTAACGTACAAAGTGATGGTTTATATTTAAAGTACAGCGAGTCTGATCAGGAGTATATTGTAGGCCAACCAATTTTTTCGATTGAAGAAATTACTTTGTCACTGTTGTCATTTGCTGCAGCTGACTCCAGATTCAAAAAACAACACTCGTTTTCGGAAACCAATTGAAAAAGAAGTCAACAAGTTCATAACCACTATGACAATGCCAAGAGAATACAGAATCTTATTGGGTTACACGATCGTATTTACAATCACTTCCTACACACAATCGGTACTGATTGTATGGCTACCGGTATTTTTGGCGTTGACCTCCATGTATGCTTTATACAGACGATCCACACTTTTCGGTAAATTCAGAATGAATGACAACCGATATTTCATCAGCAGTCGGTATGATCAGCCTTTTACCCGAAAAGACCTGTATGTGGGAATCGCTTTGTTGTCAGGTGGGTTGGTTTATTATCTGATACAGTCGCGCTTTAATTTCCATGAGCTTTTGGATACTGCAATTATCTCTTCATTTATCATATTTGGTTTGGCCAAAGTGCTTTCCAGCCTGTTTTTAGTGGCACTTCCGGTAACAGAGCTTCTGATCAAGGACCATTCTATCGAAATCATCAGATATGGCAGTTTGCTGAGGGAATTTTATGATTTGACGGACTTTGCAGTAGAGGATCAATCGATAGCTTTGATCGCAGGCTCTAAAAGGTTTGAGTTAACGGATTTATTCCTGTCAAAAGAACAGAAAGATTCGTTAACCAAAACGTTAGATGACTTCAGGCAGCAGCAATTGAGGAGCTCGAGGATTCAAAGAGACTCTCGCAAGCGATTGAAAGCGTATTTTTCTCTTAAAAGAAGCAAAGTTTAATTTTGACCCGCCTTGACCCAACATTTGCAAAGTCCTGCACAATCCCCTAGATTCGTTTTAATCTAGTAAGAGACAGTTTAAACCTATACCGGAACATCGTACCTGGCCGGGGGCTGAAACCTATAACTTTGAAATCATGAAACGAATTACAATCATTTTTTTATTGCTCTTCTGCGCATTGCCTGGAATTTCACAAGAGTTGAGAAACCCTTCTTTCGAAGAGGTTATATCGCTGAAATCGATAGGCAGTGTTACCATATCACCCGATGGAAAGCATGTGGTGTTCTTACTATCTGCCGCCGACTGGGAAGAAAATAAATATGACAGAGAGCTGTGGATTTCTAAAAACGGAGAGACACCTTTCCAGCTGACGAATAACTTACAAAATAATAGCACCAGCCCCCAATGGTCTCCCGATTCTAAATGGATTTCCTTTATTTCCAACCGGGGGGATAAAAATCAGCTTCAGGTGATTCGGGCTGCTGGTGGAGAAGCGTTTCAAATCACGGATTCAAAAACTGGAATTCGGGGTTATGAATGGTCGCCTGACGGCAAACAAATTGCCTTTACCCAGGCTGAAGACAAATCAGCGGGCAATAAAAAGAGAAAGAAGAAATATGGAAGCTATGCGGTAGACGATGAGGAATACAGTCTGAGTCAACTGTATGTTATGAACTTCGATGCTGATCGGCTAAATATGATGCCTACTCCCAAACAATTGGAGGATTCTACTTTCAAAGCCAATCAAAAACCAACCTTGCTGATGGATAGCGTGGATTTTACCGTCACGAATTTCAAGTGGTCACCAGACGGGAAAAAGATCGTTTTTAGCCATCAGCCGGACCCTTTGATCAATTCGTTTTTCAAGTCCGACATCTCCATTTTCGATGTAGCATCGGGGACTTATGAAACATTGGTGGCCAATCGCAGTTACGATGATTTCGCAGATTGGTCTCCTGACGGAAAATCAATTCTTTACTATTCAAGTATTGATGATACCACTTCTAATTATTACCTCAATAACCGGGTGTTTACTATCAAAATTGACGGCAAGAAAAACAAGGAACTCGCTGCTGATTTCGATGAGGACTTAGGTCAGCTACAATGGAATTCAAATGGCATTTACGGCATTGCCTGGAATAAAACGAAGAGAACGGTTTTAAAAATCGATGAAAAGAGCGGCAAAGTGACAAGGTTGAAAACTGATCAGGACAGGGTATTTAGTATTTCCTTTTCAAAGGATGCGGATCAAGTAGCTTATCTGGCAAACACAGACGATTCACTCAATGAAATGTTTGTCACTAGTGACGGATTTAAATCCTCTGAGAAACTCACTGCTATAACAGCCCAACTGGAAGGGTGGGCCACAGCAGACAGTGAAGTGATCTCCTGGAAAAGTGAAGATGGTGCTATAATCGAAGGTGTGCTCCACAAACCCAAAGATTATGACTCCAACAGAAAATATCCGTTGCTGATAGCGATTCATGGCGGTCCGACAGGAATTTCTACTCCCACTCCGGTATCTGCCTATGTTTATCCTGTAACGCAATGGGTCAATAAAGGAGCGTTGGTACTGCGACCGAACTACCGTGGTTCAGCCGGATATGGTGAGGATTTTCGTTCGCTCAATGTAAAAAACCTGGGAGTAGGAGATGCATGGGATGTCCTTTCAGGCATCAAACATTTAGAAGAGAAAGGCATGATCCACAAGGACAGTATCGGTTGTATGGGCTGGAGCCAGGGGGGTTATATTTCAGCTTTCCTCACGACCAATTCTGATCAGTTTAAAGCCATTTCCGTTGGTGCGGGGATCTCAAACTGGATGACCTATTATGTGAATACGGACATCCATCCTTTTACGAGGCAGTACCTGAAAGCGACTCCCTGGTCTGATAAGAAAATCTATGAGATGACCTCTCCAATGACCAATATCAATCAGGCTTCCACGCCTACACTGATTCAACATGGTGAATTCGACGGACGGGTACCAGTGGCAAATGCTTATGAGTTGGTACAGGGCTTGAGAGATGTAGGCGTTGATACGGAGTTGATCATCTATAAAGGCTTTGGTCATGGCATCACCAAACCCAAAGAACGGCTGGCAGCTACCTGGCACAACTGGCAATGGTTTTTGAAATACGTCTGGGGAGAATCGGTTGAACTACCTGAGGAGTAAAATATCAATCAATACTATTATGAACCTTCACAACAGAAAATTTGTGACAGCGGAAAACAAAAACGGGCTATCTTCCAACGAAACGATCTTTCACTATTTTCAAGACGGATCAACCATTACTGGAAAGTACAAAGGAGGCTCCATAGTTTCAGGGTTAATCATTGGCAAACAGACTGATGAGTCGAAAATTGAGCTCTTGTATCAGTGTTTAACTACTGATGGTGAATTGAAGGCGGGAGAATCGAAAGGAACTGTATCGCAAATGCCGGATGGGAAACTGAAATTGGAATTTGACTGGAATTGGCTAAACGGAGACTTATCCGGTGGGAAATCAATGTATGTTGAAATTGATTAAAGCGACATAAAATACATCAATAATTTTCTTTGTGAGGTTTGCCTCAGGTAGCAGGATTTCCTACGCCCCAACTATCTCTGTTCTTTCATAACACATGTTGAATATAGAACTTTCACTAATTGTTAACTTTATTTAATAATTCGAAAAAACATTGAGAATACTATTAATCAGTGGTTTAATTCTGAGTATTTTGTCTTGCAGTTCATTAGGTGAAAAACCTACCTCTAAAGATGATAAAGATATGTTAAAGTGTGAGGATAAATCGGAACAGAAAATGGAGAAGCTTTCTCATGTAGACTACAACGTGATATTCGAAAGTGATTCTGTTGAAAATACACCTATTGAATTACTCAACATCGGGACTCTGAATGTGCCTAGTGGACAAATTGTTGTCTGTGATCCTTTAGCCCACCCTTCCACACCGCCTTTAGAAAGGACAGTTGATCCTGGTATATATCCAGTAAAAATCTACATTGCTAAAACGGAAGAGGCGGGAGACAGATATGCAATTGCAAAGCTTGAATTTAGTAAGAATAAAGCGGTTAAATGGGTAATGGCACTGCAGGTAGGTGACGACATTACGGAACTGTCAAATGAATTGGAATATTTTGGATTCCCTGTTGATGCTGGCTTAGGAGGTTTTTTTGATTACCAATCGGGTAAAGAATATCAAAAGTTTGAATCTGATTTTATCAAGGCCAACCCTGAGGGAAATATCTATGACGACTTTTTTGCTGCGGAGTTTAAAAAGAATGCCAAAGTTCAGAATGATTCCAATGATGTTGGTGATTGGATTAACTTTCGTCTTCCGAGCTCTGAGTTAAATATTTCCATGTTTCATTCAGGGTATGGTGATGGGTTTTACCCTTCATATTGGGGGATAGATCAAAACGGAAAAGTAGTATCATTGGTCATAGATTTTTTAGTCCTTTTAGTTCCTGAAGAGAGGTAATTCAATTGGATCCACAGCAAAGTAAGTGGGTGATATCCTAACCTATCATTGTCATTATCCAATTTTAAACCCCAAAGTACTCTTGTTGCTATTGCCTCTGGTAGCAGGATTTGCTACACCTCAACTATCTCTGTGCTTTCATAGCACAACAGAACAACCTGATATTGTGCTTTGGAAAATATCTCCTAATGCCTAAATTAGTCGGAAATACGCTATGTGCTTATAAAACCCTATGACTGTTAATCCTCATCGCTTGTGAAAAAGTTCTTATCCTCATTTCATGAAGTCAGCGAAGACGTACTGGATGAATACCTTTCCCATTGGTCTGCCTACGCTTTACCCAAAAGGACGATCATGACAGGATCCGGGAAAACAGAGAAATATCTCTATTTTGTCGAAGAAGGCATCCAAAAATCATATTATCTCAACGACGGCAAACAGCACGTGATGTTTTTTGCGTATGCGCCTTCTTTCAGCGGCATTGTGGAGTCTTTTCTCACTCAAACACCGTCAAAGTATCACCTTGAAACCATTACGGAAAGTAGTTTTCTACGCATTTCATATACTAAACATGTCCAACTATTGGCTGAACACAGAGAGCTTGAAACACTTTTCAGAAAAATCACAGAAACGTTTTTAATGGGTATCATAGAAAGGCACCACGAGTTAATGGCATTCAACGTAGAAACCCGCTTTAGAAATTTTGCCCGCAGAAGCCCCCATTTATTTAACATGATTTCACAGAAAGACATCTCTTCTTACTTACGAATAGACCCTACTAATTTCTCTAAACTGATGAATTCTATCAATATCTGAAAACTTGGTATTTACCAAGAGTTTGGATTTTGCTATTTCAGAACTTTGTGTCATAACAATTCGAAACATCAAATATGAATTCAATTAAACAAGTAATTGTAGTTGTACTGATCTTATTATCGGTCGATTCTTTTGCCCAAAACAGAGAAATTATGACAAATCAGGAAATTGTAACAAAGTTTTTAAATGGTTTTAATGAACCGGAAAAAATTCAGGAATCACTGGCTTTGCTGGCAGATGATTACAAGTTTAAGAATCCGATGGTAGCATTAGATTCCAAAACAGCATTTATTGCGTTAGCCTCGGAAATGGCAAAGATTTTGACAGGAGTCAAACTGATCAATACAGCGGAAAACGGAGAATGGGTTGCTGCTTACTATGAGTTTCAATCTGCAATTCCAGGGTTGGAAAGTAATGTAGCTACTGAATGGTTTAAAATAGAAAACGGCATGATCAAAGAATCTATTTTGATCTATGATGCCTCCGAATGGCGAAAAGTTTACGAGCAGATGGGGGAGTAGAACCTAATAAATTGACACTAGGTGTAGGATTTCCTACACCTCTGCTATCTCTGTGCTTTCATAGCACACGTTGAATGTAGAGCTTTGTAGAAACCGCCAATCAGTAAAGGATTTCCTACACCGTCAAATATTTTAGCGCTTTCATAGCGCATTAGCAGCATAACATAAACACACCGATGAAGATTAAAAATACTCTGTTGCTATCTAAAAATTTCCCCATTAAAGCGCTAAAATATTTGTGTATTAGCAATAATTTTCAATGCGCATTAAACCCTTCGAGTCGAAATCCATCTAAAGGCAAAAGATTTTAAATATGAATACCAAACTAATAATTGGCCTATTGGCCATTTCGATATTACTATCCTGTAACGATGATGAATCAGCAATGCTTCCGGCAGACCCGCAGGAGCCATTGATAGAGTTGCAGTTTACGGATTCACCGATAGCACTGCAAAGCACGGAAACACGATTTGCCGCTGATGTACCATATGACGTATTTGAAGATACACAATTCGATATTTTCTTGCCAGTCAGTGATACACCAACAGGTTTAGTGATTTTCATTCACGGAGGAGGATTTACCGGAGGAGACAAAGCGTTTATATATACTGATGATTTCAATGAGCAGGTAAATGAATTAATCAACAGCGGTCTGGCTGTGGCAACTATCAATTACAGATTGATTCAGTCGGGAGATAACGAAGGTGTCTTAAAAAGCCTGAACGATTCAAGAAGAGCGTTGCAATACATGAGATATATCCACAATGAGTTGAACATTGACAAGGACAATATTGTGTTGTTTGGTACTTCAGCAGGAGCGTCAACAGCGTTGTGGTTAGCGACTAATGACGATTTCAAAGATCTCAATAATACAGATTTGGTATTGCGGGAAAGTAGCAGAGTAAAGGGTATTGCTTTAAGAGCTACACAATCCAGCCTGGATATCGAAAACCGATGGCTGGGAGATGTATTTGTTGAATTTGGTACTTCTTCAGCAGAGCTGAGGGAAGAGTTTGGTGTGGAAACTTTATTTAATTTCTACGGTGTAAGCTCACAGGAAGAATATGAAAGCTCCCAAACTGACGCCTACCGTAAACAGGTCGATATGCTTTCGTTGTTGTCCGCAGACGATCCGGAGATTTGGGTGAGCAACACTGGTGGTCACAACAATGAACCTACTACAACCAGCAGCTTCAACCACCATCCTTTTCATGCCAGAGAGATCAAGCGGTTTGCTGATGCTGCGGGTGTCCCCAATGTCACTACCTATGGCAATCCTGTTTTGTTCAGCAATGCCGACAATGAAGACTTTGTTGACTTCCTAATAAGAAAAATCAATGAGTAAATGTAGGATTGCAGTAAAGGAAGTATCGGCTGTGAAAATAATAGAACAGAAATGAAAACATCAAAAAAAGTCTGTAATGAGCTGATGCTGATTACAGACTTTTCAAAAGTTGGTGTGATTCGGGTAATAGAAATTACTCGTTTCGCAGCGAATCTACCGGATTGGCATTGGCGGCTTTTAATGTTTGGAAGCCGATTGTCAGCCACGAGATACCCAGGATGATAATTGCTGATAGCAAAAAGTACCACGGTTCCAGGCCAATGCGGAACTCGAAACCTGATAGCCAGTTGCTGGCCAGCAGATAACTAATCGGTAAACCAATCAGCAGTGCGATCAAAACCATTTTGATGAAGTCGAAAGACAACATCGTTACAATTCGCCATACACCGGAACCCAATACCTTTCTGATGCCTATTTCTTTATCTCTTTTCTCTGCTGTAAAAGCCGTGAGACCTAATAGCCCCAAACAGGAGATAATCACCGCAATTACAGCGAAGTATTTTGCCAGTGAAGAAACCTTTCTTTCACTTTCGTACATGGCCATGTACTGATCGTCCAGAAAACGGAACTCAAATGGCAGCCCACTGCTAAAAGCATTAAAGCTTTTCTCAATTTGATTCATGGTCTCGGGTATCTTGTCGGGCTGTATTTTTACAATTGTATAGTCATTCATCGGGTAGGCCTGAATGAAAGTTGGTAAGATCGATTCGTACAATGACTCGGCGTGAAAATCGGCGACAACCCCGATGATTTCCTTCTCATCTCTGCCCCATAGCACCACTTTTTTACCGATCGGATCTTCCAACCCCATCTTTTCAACAGCGGTTTGGTTGAATATTATTTTGTCTTCTTCATTGGTTCTTTTCCGATCAAATGTCCTGCCTTTAACCAGTTTCATCCCCATTGTTTCCAGATATCCCGGACTCATTTCCAGATTGATGAATTCAATTTGCTGATTTGGTTCTTTACCGGCCCAGCTGATGTATTGGGTTTTGCCGTTATCTCCTGCCAGGTTGTGATAAGTCGACGAAGTACTCATTACCCCCGGGATATTTTCAAGGCTTGCCAGGAAGCCTTCATAAGCAGATTCTTCTATGCCATCATTGCTGAATTTGACCACATTATCACGATTATAACCCAGGTCTTTTGATTGGATGTAACCGATTTGTCTTGAAATAATGAGTACCCCCACGATCAATATAATAGAGATGGAAAACTGAAAAACCACTAGCCCTTTTCTAATCCACAGATCGCCCAGGTTTTTCGCCAGCCTACCTTTCAGAGATTCGGTAGCTTTGAGCCGCGACAGGTAAATAGCCGGGTAACTGCCAGCTAACAGCCCGGTAATCAATATGATGGTGACAATGGCGATGAGTAATTCGGTGCTGAACGCTACAGACAAATTTTTACCTGTAATGGCATTGAATTGTGGTATGACCAACAGTACGATTCCTATGGCCAGTATAGATCCAACAGTCGTGATCAGCAAAGACTCCGTAAAATACTGACCCATCAATGCCCTTCTGCTTGTTCCAAGCGCTTTCTTTACACCAATTTCTCTGAGCCTGCCAGCTGCTTTGGCAGTGGATAAATTCATGAAGTTGATACAGGCGATTGCCAGAGTAATGAGAGCCAGCGCTAAGAATAGTCGAACATAGGCAATTCTGCCACCACTGACTTTTCCGTTTTCATAGCTACCCTTTAGGTATCTGTCTGACAGCTTTTGCACAAAAAGGGCTGATTCTGATTGCTCAAACTTCGTCTGAATAAGGTTTTTGATCTTTTCGTTGAAAGCCTCAGGCGAGGCTGTTGGTTTCAACAGCACCAGAGCATCCGGATTGGTATTGTTCCAGTTTTTCATGTAGCTGTAAGCATCCATCATGATCTGCGCATTCAGCAAAACATCAAACTGGATAGTGGAGTTTTCCGGTAAGTCTTCAAAAACCCCGCTGATCAGATAATCCCCGGTGGCACGTCCTTTGTTTAGTTTAATGGACTTAGTCACAACATTGTCTATTGTGCCAAACATTTTGATGGCCATCGATTCTGAAATCAGGATCTCAGACTTTTCTTTCAGTACCGAGTTTGCATTTCCCTCTACCATCGGAATGGACAGGATTTGCATAAAGGTAGGATCGACAAAATAGGTACGGGTGCGGAAATGATTTTCATCAAATGAGACAAATCCTTCTTGTCCACCCATTACTTCAGGCGCCCATACCATAGCTGCAGATTCCACCTCAGGAAATCGGGCCATCAGCTCTTTAGCTAAGGAGCCGGGCATAGATGATCTTGTCTCGATATCACCATTTTCTTGCGGCACATTGCGCAAAACCTGATAGATTCTGTCACTGTTTGCATGAAATTTATCCATGCTCATTTCATCGGCTACCCAGAAGTAAATGAGTAGTGTACAGGCCAACCCACTGGCGAGTCCTACAAGGTTAATGATGAAGGTACTTTTGAAGCGTTTGAAGCTCCTTATTGAGATGAGTATGTTGTGTTTAAACATTGCTATTGTATTTATTGAGTATTGACTTTTTCCTTTATTTAAGAGATAGAATATAATACTGATGACCTCTTTCAGATAGATGAGCCTTGCCTTTCGAACACCCTTGGTCTCTAAATTGGCTATGAATAATTCTTCCAAATCCCAGAGGGCTATAGGTAGAAAATCATAGGAGCAGAAGCTTCTGAGCAACCATTGGGCGAATTTCGGAGGTCGTTGATTCCTAGATGTGGGCTTCTGACTATTCACCTCTCAAACTATCGACTATATTGACTCTTGCCGATTTAGCGGTTTGTGACATGATGGTGACCCAAGCCACGAATATCATGAGCAGTCCGGTGATAATGAAATACTGAGGGGACAGTCCAATTCTGAAAGCAAAACCTTCCAGCCAGTCCTTCAGAAAATAATAGCTGATCGGCACGCCTATGACAATGGCTATGGCAATTACTTTCAAAAACTCGACTGATAGTAAGAAAACAATCGAAGCAATGGACGAACCATGCAGTTTGCGAATGGCAATTTCTTTTCTTCTTCTTCTCACGGTAAATGAAGCTAATCCAAAGATTCCCAGGCAGGATACAATGATGGCAATTGCCGTAAAATAGGTAGACAACTTCGCTACCCTGGTTTCTGACTGATAAAGATCGTTGTATTGCTGATCGATGAATTCAAATTCGAAAGGATAATCCGGATGAATTTCATTGTAATATTTTTCAATATTGGCAATGGTTTCCCGTTCAGCACCATCAGTAAGTCTAAGGATCACACTCCCTCCATTGGGATAATAGCGCATGAAGGTTGGTAAAATATCTTCTCTGAGCGAGTGGATATTGAAGTTAGCGACCACACCGATGATCTGCTTGGGTTCGTCCGAGTCCATGACAATGGTTCCGATTACATTGTCCATACCCATCAGATCAGCAGTAGCTTTATTGATGATAAGTTTGGAAGATTCGTTACCGTACTCACTGGAAAAGTCCCTGCCTTCCAGTAATTCTATTCCCAGTGTCTCAATAAAACCTGCCCCTATCTGAGGTCTTCCAAAGCTAATCTCTTGTTCGGGGGTCTGGCTATCCCAGGTGAACCCACCGCCACGGCCGGGGTTCCCGACAATAGTTCCTGATGTCATATTTGTTGCCGAAACTACACCTGGAATGTTTTCCAGAGCAGCGATAAATGTTTTTGGCATGTAACCATAGCCGGGTCTCATTTTGAAATGAATCAGATCGTCACGGTCATAACCAATATCAGTAGTCTGGACAAATTTGAGTTGTTGATTAATTACCACAAAAGCCATGACAAAAACCAGGGATATAGTAAACTGGAAAACCACCAGAGATTTTCTAATCATCGTTTCATTGAATGATTTTCTTCGGTCTAAGCTAAAGCCTGATCCTTTCAAAACAGCTACCGGGCTGAAGCCTGAGATGTAAAAAGCCGGGTAGCTACCAGCAACCACGCCAACAAGCAGGGCAAGTCCTGAAATTACGAGAATGTTGACCAGATTAAATTCCAGTACTAATTCTTTAGATACCAGCTCATTGAATCCGGGAAGCAATAATGCCACGATTAGCAAGGCGATAAACACTGAAATGGCAGACATTAAAATTGTCTCTGTAAGCAGTTGGTTGATTAGTGTACTTCTACCTGAACCAAGCGCTTTTTTAACACCGATTTCCTTCATTTTCACAGTAGCCTGTGCTGTAGAAAGATTCACAAAATTGATACAGGCGATCAGCACGAGGAAAATTGCCACGTAAGTAAATAGGCTAACGTAGCTCGCTCTTCCTGCGACAGCTCTGCCATCCTTGTATTCACCGTAGAGGTAGATGTCTGAGAATTTCTGCAAGAAGAGCGCTGTACCCTTTCTGTCTTCAGGTTCCTTTGTTGCTAACCACCCATTGATTTTTTCCTGAAACGTGGCAATATCTGTTCCTTCCGTTAGCAAGACAAAAGTCTCTGCTTCATCACCATTCCAGTCGTTGGCCCATTCATTATTGGTAGTGAATAGGCCTATATCGAGCACCATATCAAACTGTAGTGTCGACTTGAATGGAATATTTTCAAATACAACAGAAACCTCAGCAAACCCCTTGTAGGCATAATGTTTCAGCTTAATGGGTTTTCCTATTGCATTAGCTGCACTGCCAAAGAGGTTTTGGGCAAGGTCATGGGAAATCGCAACAGATTTTTTGTTGGCGAAAGCATTTGATCTTCTGCCTTGTAACAATGGAAAGGAGAAGAGTTCAAAAAACTGATTCCCTGCCAGCAGTACTTCTGCTTTGATGTGATTATCGTCAACTGTTGCAACCCCTTCCGTTGGCCTTCTGATGGCGAGTGCCATTTCAACTTCTGGCAGCTCCTCTTTCAATGATGGAGCTAACGGTATTGGAGTGCTGGGTTGGGTCCTTATACCAGCAGGCCTCTGAGAGTTCCGCATCACCTGGTAAAGCCGGTCATCATTTTCGTGAAAACTATCTGTTTTCATTTCATCGGCCACCCAAAGGTAGATTAAAATAGCACAGGCTAACCCACTGGCTAACCCGAAGAGGTTGGTCAAAAAAGTGCCTTTGAAGCGTTTGAAACCTCTTATTGAGATTAAGATATTGTGTTTAAACATGGCAATTTTATTTGTTGAGTATTGACTTTTTCCTTTGTAGATAAGGTAGAAAATGATGCTAAAGACCTCTCTGAAATAGATGAGTCTGGCCCTTCGAACACCTTTGGTTTCCACATTGGCAATGAATAGTTCCTCCAAATCCCAGAGGGCTGTGGGTAGAAAATCATAGGAACAGAAACTTCGTAGAAGCCACTTGCCTAATTTTGGCGGGTTGCTGTTTTTTGGCCCGTGACTCATGACTTCAGCCAGTCGACTTTGGCCTGCGGAAGGCGATTAAAAAGTTCATTTCGCATGTCTCTTACTTCATTTAAAGCGATCACCCCTTCTTTGGTGATGTCAAAATATTGCTTGCGCCTGCCTCCCTGCTTTTCTGTGATACCGCCGACTCTGGAGTTTACCCATCCTTTTTCTTCCAGTCGTTGGAGTGCAGCATATAATGCACCGAGACTGATCTTTTTGTTCAGCTGCTGTTCGAGTTCCTGCTTGATGGTAACGCCGTATGCGTTGTCCTGCAGTACTCCTGTGGCGAGGAGTACCAGCTCTTCAAATGCCCCTAAAGTGACTTTTTTCATTTCCTCTCTTTTTGGTAATAAACATAAAGGTAGTGAATTTGTTACGAAAAAGAGAATAAATATATTGTAAACCGATTGACTGATTCTAAAAGTTGATTATCTGAAGAGCAGTTTGTATTGACTATTCCTTTGAGATATTTTTATGGTGAAATGAAAAACCAAACGTCCGGGTATTGCTGTCAGGTGGTATTCAGGCATTTATCAAAAACCGAGAATACATATGAAAAAGCTTACAGGAGTATTACTAATCGTATTAATGATTGCATGTCAGGAAAAGAAACCCCAACTTGAATCGATAGCAGATGAAAACCTAACAACAGAGCAAGTAGATTCCATCCTCAACCAATTCAAATTCACTTATGAATCACCAATCATCATTGACAGTTCCAGTCAGGTCATGATCCCTATTTCCACGAAATTACTTGACAGAAGGAAGAGTTACAGCAAAGACGGTTACTATTCGGAAGATTATCCACGGTACTGGAATATTTTGTTTTACAACAGAGTGAGCGGTGAAACGCGTTTGCTGACAGAAAACAAAGTTCGTATTTCCTCTATTTATGTCAATAAGGATGATGAATATCTTGAGGAGCATAGGGTTATCAAAGGCAAAGTACTCTATGAAATTGGAGACACAGATACTAATCATGATGGCAAACTGAGTGGTAAGGACCTGGAATATTTATTCTCATCAGAAACTGACGGGACTAACCTGAAAAGAATTTCACCAATCAATGAAGAGTTACAGTATTTTCAGGTGATTCCAAACACCAAGGAGATATTAATCAGAACCTTGAGAGATATCAATCAGGATTCAATTTTCAATCGGTACGATGAAACGATCTGGTACAAAGCTGAATGGGTAAATGCTGACTGGAAATTAAAAGAAATCATTGATGATACTGGAAGAAAGCAAATTGAAAAGTTATATTTTGATCAATGGCTGAAAAAGCAATAAAGGAGTACCAAGAATATCGATCTTTGAACCACAAACTCTACTTACAATAAAGGTTATCACGACAGATTTATTATGCATATTTTCAACTGAAGTATTAGTTGAATTTTTGAAATTTAATTCATAATTATAAATTCATAATTCAATGCCATTAAGTTAAGCAATTAAACTGATCTGTAATTTCCTGCATATTTAGTATCAGGTTTAACTATTCTTTTGAAGTATTGATCAGCTCTACTATATTCTACTTTTTTACGTATTTTGTTAAAGTTCTCCATCATTATTTGGGCAATGTTTCCTCTACCGGAAGCTACATTGATAATAAGTTTTTTGAGAAGATGCATCGCATAGGTACGGTTAATGATAGGGTTACGCTTTTGCTTTGCTCTTTTAATAGGTTGTTTTTTCGGTTTGGCAGGCTTTATGTCAAAGGTGAGTGCGTTATTGAGCGATATAAGAGTTGTTTTAGCATAAAAGTCTTGTTGAATTGCCCATGAAGTAATTCCTGAGAATTTAATTAGCTCCATTCTTGATTTGATCATTTTATAAGCTTCTTCAATGGCCCATCTTAAACCTTTATAAACAAAGATGGGCCA
>JBCBHL010000137.1:0-17339 GCA_038525605.1 Bacteroidota bacterium | reverse complement strand
TCATTCTGGAAATTTTATCAAGCTCCTTGTTGAAATGTTCCAACACTTCCACAGGCCAGTTCTTACCTTTTGCCTTTTCTCTTAATGCATTGACTTCCTGATCCGGACCTTCCTGACCCAACTCATCCTGAAGCACTTTCATCTGTTGTCTCAGGAAGTAATCACGTTGCTGCTGATCAATATCAGAATGTACTTTATTGTGAATCTCCTGTTTCAATTCAAGCATTTGGATATCTTTCAACATGAACTGTAACAATAATTCAGCTCTTTTGATACCGTCGTTTATTTCCAACAACTTTTGCTTGTCAGCCACTTCCACATTCACATTGGACGATAAAAAATGAGTTAGGAAACTAGCATTTTCGATATTATCCAAAGCCACTTGTGCCTCTTGTGGAATATCAGGATTCAGTCGTAACAGGTTTGAAGCTGACTCTTTTAATGAAGCAATCAGAGCCTGTAATTTTTTATTACTTTCCTTAGGGAAATATTCTTCCAATAACCTGATTCGGGCAGTCATATAAGGTGTTTCTTTCACTACCTCACTAATTTCAAAACGGTTTTTGCCCTGAATAATGATTGTCGTATTCCCATCGGGGAGAACTAACATTTTTAATATTCTGGCAATAGTACCGGTTTTATATAAATCAGAAGAAGATGGCTCTTCGTTGTTGCTGTTCGTCTGAGCAACAACTCCAATGATTCGATCTCCATTATAGGCCTTTTTCACCAGTTTGATAGATTTACTCCTCCCAACAGTAACCGGAATTACCACTCCCGGGAATAGTACTGTATTTCTAACTGGCAGAATCGGCATTTCGTCCGGGATATCTTCAGGTTTTAGTGCCTCTTCATCACCAGGTTCCAAAATTTGAATTAATTCCCCTGACTCATCACCAAGCTTATCTGAAAACATCCAATCGTCAAATGGCCTCTTATTATTGTTGTGCATATGATTCTTTACTGTCAAAATGACATGTTTTATTCTAAGGTCTGTCTTTTCTTACTGAGCCTGTATAGGGTTCAATTGCTGTGCCAAATCTTACTATATATCACATAATTAGTATAATTTTATCTCATGAGAAGCGTAATATTGTTAATAAGATAATTTTATCTCTGCCGTGTTTAATATATTTTGCTACAATCAGCGTGGCTAACGACCCTATACCGAGACGAAGTTTTTCATAACTTTTCTATGGTTTTAGCAATTTTTATTCGATTATTTGCGGGTTAAAAACCCCGTATCAGGGATGACAAACAGAGAAAACCGAAATATATGATGACTGATAATATATCAGCTAAAATACTCTCCAAACTGGTATTTATGATGCTTTTAACATGCTTTTTGTTTTCAGCTGTAACCTATCATGCCGTCGCTCAGAAAAGAGGAAAGAAGAAAAAAGAGCTTACCGTCGATGCTGAAAATATTCCTGATGACGTTGTATTCAGCATCTATAATTTCAAAAACATCAATAAAATTCCGGAGTACACCAACAGGGATTTCAAACAGAAACTTATTAAACTTCAAAACAATAAAGATTGGTACAAGCTTCACAAAGCGCTGAAAGTATATGTCGGAAATTTTGGCATACAAAACTTTTATAAAGACACCTATTGGATTTGGAAGCTCGCAAAACTGACAGAATTGTTTGAAGGAAGCGAAGAGGCTAAGCCTCTTTACAGACTGGCGCTGAGACATCACCATCAGGGCATCAATATCAAAGAGCTCGAAATATATTACGATTCGCTTAACAATCAGGAAAAGAATCTTTTTGTACCGCTCGAATACTACTATCAATTAGTAGAACACCGAAAAGGAATTGATACCCTCAGGCCTCCACGGGGAATTCTGCTAAACATGGGAGCGGCTATCAATTCGAGAAAGGCGGATTATGGACCAGCTCTGGGTATCCAAAAAGACATTTTACTGTTCACATCAAAAAGAAACGAGGTATCTCGAGGCTTAAAATACCTCGATAACGAAGACCTTTTCATCAGTAAGCTGGATGGGAACCGATGGGGTGAGAGTAAACCGCTTTCGGAAATCAATACGCCGTTTAATGAAGGATCTGCATGTCTAAGCAGAGATGGCAAAACATTGTACTTCTCCCGTTGTGAATCTCCCGATGGATTGGGTAATTGCGATTTGTTTATGGCTGACATGCTACCTGACAGTACCTGGTCCAACATCAGAAACCTCGGAGTTAATGTCAATAGTGTTAGCTGGGATTCGCACCCTTCATTATCACATGGTGAAGACACTTTGTATTTTGCTTCTGACAGAATAGGAGGTTTCGGCCTTTCTGACATCTATTTCACCTACAGAAAAAGTAACGGTGTCTGGGCACCAGCACAAAATTTAGGTCCGGTAGTCAACACCAGAAACAATGATGTAAGCCCCTTTTATCATCCGATTCACGAGGTGCTATATTTCAGTTCCAACGGCCAATTGTACAACTTTGGTGAATTCGATATTTACAAATCCTTCAAAAAAGAAAAGGCATGGAGTGAACCTATCAATATAGGCCCTTTGGTCAATGGTAAAGGAAGCGAATTTTATTTTACGATCGACTCAAGGTCTAAAGACTTATTCTATGCACGTTCCGCTACGAGGGACTTAAACAAATTAGACCTCTATTCATTTCCATTACCAATGGAAGGGCAGCCGATGGCCAGTGTCTCTGTTCAGGGTTCATTAGTCGATTCTCTTACCGGCAAACCATTTACCGGAATTGTTTCGATCATTGATGTTGATGAAGGAGTTGAAGTTGCTCCTAAATACCTGAAACCCGATGGGTCTTTCGAATTTGACCTGATCAATAATCGGAATTATTTACTGGTAATTCAGGGTGATGAGTTTTTCAGAATAGAAGAAATGTTCTATCTCGACGGACCAACCAGGCTCGATAAAGTAACAGAGCCTATTGCCAGCAGGGTGAAATTTGCCTCAATAGAATTTGACAATGGTGCCTCACAGCTCAAAACCGAGATGTACGGTGACCTGAATAAGATCGTGAACTTCATGTACGACAACCCTGATTTCAAATTGAAAATATCGGGGCATACTGACTCTTTTGGTGCCGAAGAATTTAACCTGAAGCTATCAAAAGAAAGGGCGGAAACAATTAGAGACTACATTGTGGTATTTGGTGGCATTTATCCCGAAAGAGTCGAATATGAAGGTTATGGTAGCAGTCAGCCTATCGTAGAAGAAAAAACTGAACAGGACAAGGCGCTTAACCGAAGAGTGGAGTTTGTCATCTACAGACCTGCTCCCGTTGCTGAAGAAAGTAATTAAGCCATAAAAGCAATTACTGTTTTAAGAACACCTTCGGTTCTCAGAATCCTGAAGTGCCCTGTTTCTGTTACTTCGACGAACTCGCTTTCAGGCCAGTGATCATGCACGTTTAGCGATCTTTCAATTGGAATTACCCGATCATCCCGATCGTGTATAATCAGTGCTCTCTCAACATTTATGTCCTGCACAAAGGTGCTTACATTCAGTGAATTCACATCTACATTGAGCTCTGCCTCCAATTTATCGACAAGTTTATTGAGTACCTTATCAGTGACACCAGTCGCATCTGCTACATCTGATATTCTTTCTGAGAATTTATCAGGAGTAGTTAGTAGAGCATATTTATCAATTTCAATTTCCTGATTTGCATACAGAGAATAAGTTGTTGCTACACCGCCAAATGAATGACTCACCAGTTTTCTGACGTCATATTTTTTTATCATCTCACCGACCAGCTCCGTAAACTCAAAAAGGCTTGTTCTGCCTTTGCTGCTAAATCCATGTGATGGCCCATCAAAAGCGTAAACTGTATAGTTTTCTTTAATCAACAGCTCGACCAAATCTGAAAAATTCCCGGCCTGACCTTCCCAGCCATGAATTAACAGGATTTTATCTGTTCCTCCTTGCCAGCAGTATGTCTGAATCTGAAATCCTTTAAAATCGATCTTCTCTTTTGTTGCTTTTTCTAAAGTTACCAACTCATTTTCTCTCAATTTTTTCGATTGTGGGTTAGTAAGTTGATCATATGCAAACTTGACAACCGTATTTGGAGATATAACTGACAAAAGTTTTACAACTAGCTTTTTCATGAAACTGAAATATCTTTTCTAAAACGCTAAAAAATTGAAAAGCTCGAAAATTCTTAAATCTTCGAGCTTTTCAATTTTTTAAGGTTTGAGTTGCATTAACTCAATTGTTCTACAATCAATTTATAGATGTCGTTACCAAAAGCAAAAACCATTAATCCCAGTAAGAGGACCATACCTACTTTCTGGGCATTCTCCATGAATTTTTCAGAGGGTTTTCTACCTGATACAATTTCATAGGTTAAAAATACCACATGCCCTCCATCGAGTGCCGGAATAGGTAGCAGATTCATAAACGCCAATACCATTGACAACAGGCCTGTGATATTCCAGAATTTACTCCAACTAAAAGTATCACCAAAAATTCTCGCAATCCCGATAGGTCCACTAATTGACTTAGAAGCGGATACCTGTCCTGTAAACATCTTTTTAAACGCTTTTAGATTCACCCAAACAATATCAAAAGCCTTGGCAGTTCCTTTTGAAACTGACTCTCCAAACGTAAAACTATCATGCGATTCATTGAGAATTGATTTCACATAGAATCCAATGGTCCCACTTTCGTTTACATTAACATTGAAATCAAGTGTTTGATTTTCTCTAAGCACTTTTAGTGATACGTTGCTGCTTTTGTTTTCACTTAAAATTTTAGAAAACTCATCGAAGAACTCCACTTTCTGTCCATTGGTCTCAATTATCTTATCTCCCACTTTCAAACCAGCATTAGCCGCATCACCTTTCTCTGCATTCAATTCACCGATTTCGAACCTGCGGCGATAAGAAATAAACTCAGCTTTTCTATCTGAATATTTATCGAGAAAATCAGAAGGTATCTTTAAAGTGAGAACTTCATCGCCTCTTTGCACTGTGTAACTACCATTGTCACTCAGGATTACATCAGGACTTACAGCATCCCTAAAACTTTTGAAGTCTTCATTTCCGTTAACTGCCAGAATTTTATCTCCAGTTTCAAACCCAAGTTCTTTTCCCAGTGAGTAGGCAACAATCCCGTCTTTATTCAATTCCTCTTTAGAGATATAGTATTCGCCAATTACATAAGTCATCGTTACAAAAATGAATATACCTGTAATCACGTTTACGATGATTCCTCCGAGCATTACAATCAATCTTTGCCAGGCAGGCTTGGCTCTGAACTCCCAGGGTTCCGGTTCCGCACTCAGTTGCTTGGTATCAAGAGACTCGTCAATCATACCTGAAATCTTCACAAACCCTCCCAAGGGAACTGCTCCAATAGAGTACTCTGTTTCACCATACTGAAAACCCCATATTTTTGGTGGAAAACCAATGGAGAATTTCTCCACTCTCATGCCAAACATTTTGGCTGCAAACAGGTGACCTGCTTCGTGTAATCCTACCAGTATTGACAGTGCCAGCAATAGCTGTGCTGCCATTATTATTGCGCTCATTTGTTAATTATTTCTTTTGCTTTTATTCTCGTTTCCTTATCTGTACTTACAAAGTCCTCATACTGAGGGCTTAAAATAAACGGCAAGTTATTCAAACATTCTTCAACTACCTCCGATATTTCTAAAAAACCGATTTTTTCATTCAAAAATTCCTCTACTGCTATTTCATTCGCAGCATTCAAAATACATGGTTGGTTTCCTCCTTTTTTCATCGCATTAAAAGCCAATTGTAGATTCCTAAATGTCTCCATGTCAGGCTTTTCAAAAGTCAGACTTGGATAATCCACAAAATCGAACCTCGGATAGGAAGATTTCAACCTATCGGGATATCCCAATGCAAACTGAATGGGTAATTTCATATCAGGCAGGCCCATCTGTGCTTTCATAGAGCCGTCTTCAAACTGCACCATGCTGTGAATGATCGATTGCGGATGCACGATGACATCAATTTGATCATCACGCAGACCAAACAACCATTTAGCTTCAATGACCTCCAGCCCTTTGTTCATCATAGAAGCAGAATCGATCGTAATCTTCGCTCCCATCTCCCAATTGGGATGTTTTAACGCGTCTTTTTTAGTCGCTGTTTTCAAAAAATCCCGATTCCTGCCACGAAACGGACCACCTGAAGCCGTCAAAATTATCTTTTCAATGGGATTGTGAAATTCTCCCACCAGGCACTGAAATATTGCTGAATGCTCAGAATCAACAGGGTAAATATTGACACCTTTTGCCTTCGCAAGTTCCGTAATCATCTGGCCGGCAACTACCAGTGTCTCTTTATTTGCCAAAGCAATATTTTTACCGGATTCAATTGCTTTGATTGTTGGCAAAAGTCCTACATAACCCACCAGAGCTGTTAGAACAATCGACACTTCATCATATTGCACCACATGACTTAGTGCTTTTTCTCCTGCAAATACCTTAATGTCTTCTTTGTCCAACACATCAAATACCTGCTGATACTTGTCTTCATTGGTTATCACAACTGTATTGGGCCTGAACTCCAACGCCTGAGCGATCAACAGTTCTGCATTGTTATTGGCAGTCAACACCTCTACCTGAAAGTGCTCACTATGTTCTCGTACTACTTCAAGTGTCTGCGTTCCGATTGATCCGGTAGATCCTAAAATGGCAATTTTTTTCAAAGTATTCTTTTTACGCTTTGATATATTTTATTAATTCATCGGCAATTTTCCTGTCATTAGATAGCCTGGGAACTTTGTTTTGCCCACCTAATTTGCCAATTGATTTCATATAGTTAATAAACGAATCTTTCTTTAATGAAAACACCTGAAGATTTGTTAGCACATTTCCGGTAATCAGGTCATCATAATACGTATTTAACTGCTGTAGGTTGCGATTCAGCTCTTCAGCAAATGCTGCTATATCTTCAGGCTCATTGTTAAATTCTATATACCAATCGTGCCGTGGAAGCCCTGCTTCAGGGTTTACCTGTGGCGCGACTGTAAATTCAGCAAGATTCAATTCAGGAAACGACTCCAAAGTTTTACGCATCGCTTTCTCAACTTCTTCTCCTATTACATGCTCCCCAAAAGCTGATATGAAGTGCTTAATTCTACCTGTAACCAACAGCCTGTATGGCTCTTTTGACACAAATTTAACCGTATCGCCGATGGAATATCCCCATAGTCCGGCATTACTGTTGATAATCAGGGCATAGTTCACATTTAACTTTACCTGATCAATTTTCAACCTGGTTGGGTTTTCATCAAAATACTCGTCCGCAGGTATGAATTCAAAGAAAATTCCTGAATTCAGTAGCAATAGCAACCCATCCTGATTTTGTTTATCCTGATATGCGATAAAACCTTCAGAAGCCGGATATGTTTCGATAGTGTCAATTTCTTTTCCAATGGCCTCAAAAAGTTTCTTTCTGTAAGGCTCAAAATTCACTCCACCGTAAACAAACAAGGAAAAATCAGGAAAGATATCCTTGATGCGTTCGTTTTTCTGTTCAATAAGCTTATCAAAATACATTTGAACCCAGGGAGGAATCCCGGATATCAATGTCATATTTTCATCTTTAGTTTCCTCTACAATCTGATCAACCTTCGCTTCCCAATCTTCAATACAATTGGTTTCATATGAAGGCATCTGATTGGTTCGAAGGTACCCTGGCACATGATGATTCACGATCCCTGAAAGTCTTCCAGTGTGAATACCAGCTGTTTTGGTCATGGTTGGGCTACCACTCAGAAAGATCAACTTCCCGTCCAGAAATTTACTATTTCCGGTTTCATGCACGTAAGTCAGCAAAGCGTTTTTAGCGCTATTGATATGATTGGGTATTGAATCTTTTGTAATAGGGATATATTTCGTTCCTGATGTGGTACCACTGGTCTTGGCAAAATAGGCTGGTTTACCTGGCCAAAGCACATCTTTCTCTCCTGTCAGTATCCTCTCCACATAGGGTTTTAGCTCCTCATACGTTCTGATCGGAACTCTTTTTTTAAAGTCCTCATAACTGGAAATCTGACTGAATCCATGATCCTTACCAAACACTGTATTTTGTGCCTTAGAAATTATTCTATTAAATATCTTGTCCTGTGTAGCTCCTGGATTGGCCGACCATTTCACCTGCTTTTTTACAATCAAAGACGCCAAAGGTTTACTAAGAATAGATCTGATTCCCATTGTTCATTGTATCTGATTGCAAATATAGGAATGTGAAATTGATTTCATAACTCAACTGCGAAGAGACCCTGTAAAACCAATCCACCTAAAGAAAATTTCCAAAAGGCTTTTAGCATTTTTTAACATCCATTGAACGTCCATTGTTATTCAATTAGCGTTTATATGTTAAACATTATCACGTTAAGTCGTTTATTGAGTGAATTTCGATGTTTAAACGGTCATGTTTTATTAGCTGATGTGAATTAGATATAAAACTAACCAACACTTTGATTCAAAATCTGCACAATAAATCTTTCGTGACAACCTATGATGTAAAGTCAAAAGATTTTAGAAGAATGAAACAAACTATTATAAGTTCAATATTCGGATTAGTATTTGGGTTCATTGGCGCAGGATTATTTTTCTTTTCTGTTCAGCCCACATCTGACACGACAGAACAAACTGAAATAATCGGTATTTCAAATAATGAAGATACTCCCTTGTTCCGGTCTGTTACAAACACTGAGACGAGTTCACCTAAACCAATTGTCAGTTCCATTATAGAAGACTTCTCTGCTGCTTCCTACGCCAGTACGTCCAGCGTAGTATTCATCCAGACCACTACTGAAGTAGAATATAGAGGCGGTGTTTGGATGGACTGGTTTTTTGAACCGAGATCCCAAACCCGTGCCGGAAGTGGTTCAGGGGTGATTATGACGGCAGACGGATATATAGTGACGAACAATCACGTAATAGAAGGAGCCGATGTAATCAAGGTCATTCATGGAAAAAACACTTATAAGGGTGTCTTAGTTGGTACTGATCCATCGACAGATATTGCGGTATTGAAAGTAGAAGCGACAGATCTGCCAAAAATAAACATTGGAGATTCCCAGCAGGTAAAAGTAGGTGAGTGGGTACTGGCTGTAGGTAATCCTTTCAACCTTGAAAGTACTGTTACAGCTGGAATTGTAAGTGCAAAAGGCAGAAATATCAATATCTTAAAAGATAAATTCCCTATTGAGTCTTTCATTCAAACCGATGCAGCTATCAATCCGGGAAATAGCGGAGGGGCACTAGTCAACATAAAGGGAGAGTTAATAGGTATCAATACTGCGATCCTTTCGCGTACCGGATCTTACGCAGGCTATGGCTTTGCAGTTCCCGTCAATATTGTCAACAAAGTGTATAACGATATCAAAACTTATGGTCAGGTACAAAAAGCATTTAGCGGTGCGGAAGTGATCGATATTGACAGCGATCTTGCCGAAAAATTAGAACTACAGGACATTTCAGGTGTATTGGTTTCTTATACGAGCAAGGAAAGCGCAGCAGACAAAGCAGGCATTAAAAGAGGCGATATCATTAAACGAGTTAATGATAAAGAAATCAATTTCAAGGGTCATTTTGAAGAAATCATTGGCAACAGCTACCCTGGAGATGTATTGAAAATAGCTCTGGAACGTGATGGCAAGCTACTTTCGAAAACATTGACACTTACTAATAAAGAGGGAACTACCAAGCTTCTAAAGGATAACAGCTACTATTCTGATGTGCTCGATGCAAGCTTTACGGCAGTTCCTAAGGTCGAAAAAGATCTTTACGGTATCAAATCCGGGATTAAAGTAACTGGTGTTGGAAAAGAAGGGCTTTTCAAAAGAATGGACATTCCTAAAGATTACATCATCACTGCAATCAATGGTGTAGCAATTGAATCTCCATCTGAATTCGAAGAAATATTTAAGAAGATCGACGAAGAAAACCTAAGGGGAACGATCAACGTGTCTGTTATCACAGAAAATGGCCGTAGAGAAAGGTATTCTTACAGATTTTAGAGGACTCGAAAATATTAGATTAAACTATTTGCTTGATTAAAACTGGAGAATTGAAACTGGTTATTTTAGACCATTGTTTTAATTCTCAGTTTTTTTCTGAGTTCATCAACAGAGTTTCTAAACTTAGCATCAATGTCGATCATATCGTTCACAGCTTGTACGGCATGTATGACAGTACTGTGATCACGGCCTCCAAAATGATAGCCGATCGATTTTAGCGAATGATTTGTGTAATCTTTTGAAAAATACATCGCTACCTGCCTGGCAATCACAATTTCTTTTTTCCTTGTTTTCGCCTTTAGGTCTTCCGTATCGATTTTAAAATATTCGGAAACAGTCTTTTGGATGTAGTCTATGCCTACTTCTGTTTCTATATCCTGAACGATGTTTTTAAGGATCTGCTTAGCCAATTCAAGATCTATTTCTCTTTTGGTAAGTGAGGCATGAGCAATTAGAGAGATCACCACACCTTCCAGTTCTCTAACGTTTGTGTCTACGCTGTAAGCCAGGTATTCAACTACCTGCGGAGGAATATTGATGCCATCAGCCTGAATCTTCTTTTGGATAATAGCCATTCTGGTTTCGAAATCTGGCTGCTGCAAATCGGCAGTCAAACCCCATTTAAACCTGGAAACAAGTCTTTCTTGCAATCCTTTCAAATCCCGCGGCGCACAGTCTGAAGTCATCACAATCTGTTTGCCGTTCTGATGCAGGTGATTAAAAATATGAAAGAATATTTCCTGTGTCTTTTCTTTGTCTCTTAAAAACTGGATGTCGTCTATTATCAGGACATCTACATTCAAATAGAAGTTGATAAACTCCTGAATGCTGTTATTTTTCAGCGCCTCAATAAACTGATTAGTAAACTTCTCTGAAGCTACATAAAGAATAAACTTATTGAAACTATTTTTGATTTCATTTCCAATGGCTTGCACCAAATGCGTTTTTCCCAGTCCTACCCCACCGTATATCATCAACGGATTAAAAGAAGTAACACCTGGTTTCTGAGCAACGGCGAAACCTGCCGAACGCGCCAATCGATTACAATCTCCCTCTATGTAAGTGTCGAAATTATTACTTGGATTTAAATTTGAGTTTTTAAACTCTCCGTCAACATCAGGAAGTGAGAAAGGGCTCTTATACTGATCATTGACGTCATTAATTCTGGCTCCACCGGAAACACCTTTGGAGTTAGTGTTTCCCTGAAATTTAACCGTAGTAGGCCTGTTATTGGCATTACCGTTATCAATAACGACAGAATATTCTAACCTACCCTGATCGCCCAATTCCTTTTTGATCGCCTCTCTAATCACCGTTACATAATTCTCTTCCAGCCATTCGTAAAAAAACTGACTAGGCACCTGTATGGTGAGTACCTGATTCTCTAAACGCACAGGAATAATGGGAGCAAACCAAGTCTTAAAACTCTGCTCAGGAATATGTTCCTTGATGTATAGTAAACAGTTACTCCAAACTTTGCCGTGCATAGTAATTTGTAGCAATAAAAAGAGAAATATTTGAATCCCGTTATTTATAGAGGGACATCAAAAATGAGGTATTTTTTTAAAAGAAAAAAATAAAATTCGCTTGACTTTTACGAATCCTTTTCTTCTGCAATTTTGTCCCGTCAATTTCGGATTTTTATTGAAAAAGTACAATTATATTATTTACAGGATTTCAAACTATTAACCGTGTAATTCACATTATACAATCAGAAACTTTAACTTTACAACAGACAAAACCCAATTTTCCCAAATGATAAAATTATTTGATGGATTTGATACAGTGTCCAAGGATCAATGGCTGAAAAAAGCGACCACTGATCTAAAAGGAGAAAATCCTCTAGAAAAATTTCAAAAGGTCTTTGGAACAAAAATTATTCAATATCCCTACTATGATTCCTCAGACAATAAAGATTGGCTCTCAGCGAACATTTCATCTTTAGTAAACAACAGACCATACGATGCATGGTTTAATACGGAAAGAATTGTTGTAACAAACGAATCAGAAGCTAACTCTCTGGCAATAAATGCATTACAAAGCGGCTCTAATGGTATTCAGTTCATCTGTCAAGCTGGTGAAATCGATATAAAGAAGCTGATGGCAAATATTGAACCTGCCTATTGCTACTGTTCTTTCAAGGGTTTTGTAAACAGGGAAATCTATAGTTACCTAAAAGAGTATATCGAAAAGTCTAACGCAACAGAGCTTCAAATTTCAATCATTGGTGAATCTTCTGCTCACTCCATGCATAATTTGGAGTTGGAGAATTCTTACCAATCAATCCCCAAGGATATTTCGATTTCAATTTCTGATACAGACACCAGTACCATCACTACCTCTATTGCGAGGCAAATGAGCTTTTTTGTAGATATTGTCTGCAATAGCAATGTCGATAATGTTCAACTTTTGCTCAACAAGATAATTATTGAAAACGTTTGCTTAAATCATTACTTTTTCGAAATTGCCAAATTGAGAGCACTGAGGATTCTTTTTGCGGAAATTGGGGCCTACTTTGAAGTAGATTCCCCAAAGGTTTTTATCCAAAGCGAAACAAATGGTGGCACTGATCATCTTGAAAATCTGCTGATCAATACGACGCAGGCAATGTCTGCAATTGTTGGAGGTACCGATTCAATGATTGTGACTCCTCACATCAAAGAATCAAAGGATATGGAGGAAGCGCAGTTTTCTGCCAGAATTGCCAGAAACGTCTCGAATCTGTTGAATGAAGAATCTCATTTTGACAAGGTAAAAGACCCGTCAGCAGGTTCCTACTACATTAGTCAGTTGACTGAACAAATCGTTAATGAAACCTGGAAAAAGTTTACAGAGATAGAAGAGCTGGGTGGTTTCACTAAATTCAATGAAAGAATCGCCTGATGAAGAAGAGACCTATTTTTAAAAACAGAATTGGAAAAAGTAAGAACGCAGAAAGCTCCAAAACTTGGGAAAGCCCTGAAGAGATTACTGTCAAAGAATTATACGACAAGACCGACATTCAATCAGTTGAACACCTGAATTTCTCTGCTGGTTTAGCACCATATTTACGGGGACCTTATTCGACCATGTATGCTTCGCGTCCCTGGACAATCCGGCAATATGCCGGTTTTTCAACTGCCGAAGAATCGAATGCATTCTACAGAAGAAACCTGGCTGCCGGTCAGAAGGGATTATCAGTCGCCTTCGATCTGGCGACTCACAGAGGTTATGACAGTGATCACCCTCGTGTTGTGGGTGATGTTGGAAAAGCTGGTGTTGCCATCGATACGGTGGAAGACATGAAAATACTTTTCGATCAGATTCCTTTGGACCAAATGTCTGTATCAATGACAATGAACGGTGCTGTAATACCTGTTATGGCGTTTTACATTGTCGCCGCAGAGGAACAGGGCGTTAGCTCCGAAAAGCTTTCGGGCACCATCCAAAATGACATTCTAAAGGAGTTTATGGTAAGAAATACGTACATCTATCCTCCACTCCCCTCAATGAAAATAATCGCTGATATTTTTAAATATACCTCTGAGAAAATGCCGAGGTTTAACAGTATCAGTATTTCCGGTTATCACATGCATGAGGCAGGTGCTACTGCCGATATCGAGCTTGCTTTCACCCTCGCAGACGGACTGGAATATGTAAAAACCGGTGTAGCAGCGGGAATTGATATAGACAACTTTGCTCCTCGACTCAGCTTTTTCTGGGGAATTGGCATGAATCATTTTATGGAAATTGCCAAAATGAGGGCAGGAAGACTTTTATGGGCTAAACTCATCAAACAGTTTAACCCTAAAAACCCAAAATCGATGGCGTTGCGAACGCACAGTCAAACCTCGGGCTGGAGTCTTACTGAACAAGATCCTTACAACAATGTCGCCAGGACCTGCATTGAAGCAATGTCTGCTGCGTTGGGCCACACGCAATCGCTACATACCAATGCACTGGATGAGGCGATCGCATTACCAACAGACTTCTCGGCAGCTATTGCCAGAAACACCCAAATACACCTGCAAAAGAAAACTGGTATTACAGAAGTAGTCGATCCGTGGGGAGGTTCCTACTACGTCGAATATCTCACGGATCAGCTTGTGAAAAACGCCTGGAAACTCATTGAGGAAATAGATGAAATGGGTGGTATGGCAAAAGCCATTGAGAAGGGTTATCCTAAGCTTAAAATAGAAGAGGCAGCTGCAAGAAAACAAGCAAGAATCGATAGTGGCAAGGAAGTAATCATTGGCGTAAACAAGTATCTGGTAGATGATGAAACGGAGCTTGAAACATTGGAAGTTGATAATCAGAAAGTTAGAGAACAGCAGCTCAGCAGTCTGAAAAAAATCAAAGCGGAAAGAAACGATGAGGCTGTAAAAGCTTCCCTAACAGCATTGGAAAACAGTGCTAAGTCCGGCAAGGGGAACTTGCTGGCACTCGCAGTAGATGCCGCCAGAAACAGGGCTACATTGGGAGAAATTTCCCAGGCATTGGAAAACGAATTTGGTCGACACACAGCTTCAACCAGATCAGTTTCAGGTGTTTACTCTTCAGAAATAAAAATGAACGAAGATTTTATAAAAGCTACAGCGCTTGCCGACGAATTTGCAGAAGCTGATGGTCGCCGGCCAAGGATTCTCATCGCCAAGATGGGGCAGGACGGTCATGACAGAGGTGCTAAAGTAATTGCTACGAGCTTTGCTGATATAGGTTTCGATGTTGATATCGGACCTTTGTTCCAAACTCCTCAGGAAGTAGCTATGCAGGCCGCTGAAAATGATGTCCACCTCATAGGTGCCTCGTCACTTGCTGGTGGTCACAAAACACTGTTGCCATTTTTGATAGAAGAACTTAAAAAGATCGGCAGAGCAGACATCCAGGTAATTGCAGGAGGTGTGATCCCGAGAAAGGATTATGACTTTCTGTTTGATGCTGGCGTAAAGTACGTATTCGGACCGGGCACTGTCATCGCTAAGGCAGCTCAGGAAATACTTTCCGGTATGCTGGAAGAGTAAAAACACAAACGATATCTAAAGGATGATCATGGTAACCTGTCAGCTACCATGCTGAAAATCAATTAAAAGCAATCATTTAATTAATAAATAGGCAGTATCTGAGAAGTTTTTGGATTATATTTATCTAGCCAAATAAGAGCTTACCATGACCAACTATAATTCGAGAATAAAGGTGATCTACCTTCTGATCGCCTGTTTGTTTTTTGTATTTCATTTTTCTCACGCACAGGACTGGGAAAAAACCATCACCAAGATCGACGAGATGATCGATGTTGGAGAATACCGGAAGGCTGATTCCCAGATAGAGAATTTCATAGAAAAAACTGTCAAAAAACATGGTGAGCAAAACAAACACAAAGCGTTAGGGCTCATCAAGGATGCCAGAAATAAAATTGGTTTAGGCCTGCTTAAAGATGTAGAGTCTAAGATAGATGCTGGTATCGAAATGGCTCAGGGCTCCTCTGACATCACTCCTATGGAATTGATTGGGATTTACCATGAATCAACCGATATCATGATATTATTTGGCAATTATCTCAAAGCTGAAAAACTCCTGAAACTCACTGAAGAAAGCTATCAAAAAGAAAACCTCCTCGATGAAATCCGAAAGTCAGAATTAGACGTTTTAAATGCCAGAATCCTTACTGGCAAAGGATTTTATGCGAAAGCCATCAAACAAATTGATGAAAAACTCCCCTTCTATAGTCAGCGGGTCGTTTCCGCTTCCGGGAAAAAGGAAATTAGAAATAGTAAAAGAGACTATGCTTACATGCTTTTGATGAAAGCAAACTCTATGAGACTGATGGGTAATTACAGAAGTTCGGACTCTGCTTTTGTTTTTACCACCAACTGGATAAAAGACAATCTATCGAAGGCTGATCTGTTGTACAGTCAAAGTCAGTTTCTAAACGCTAAACTTCTGGAGGAAAACGGACTCAATGAAGATGCATTGGTAAAGTTCTATCAAAAAGCATACAATAATAGTCTTAGAAAAAACTCGCCTGCTCATTATATCAATATCCTCATTCAGGAAAGCATTATTAAAGCTTACTACAGAAATGATAATAAGGCAAGGTTAAAAGCAGCATCAGAATTATTCAATGCTGCTATCCGCAAAAACTTCGATAAAGAAAGTGTCAATAATTTAATTGTTAAGACCATCAAATTTGATCTCAAGATAGATAACAACAAAACCAAAGCTCTAGAAAACGACATCACCAAGTTATTAGTAAGAACTGATGAATTACCTGAAAATCATGAAAGACGAATTGACCTGTTACGTTTTGCCATCAGGATTGCTGAACTCAATGATCAACCGAAAAACATCGAGTCTTACTTAACTGAAATCCTGAAACAGCAAAAAATTCTCTATGGAGAAGACGCACCTGTGTATCATTTAACCAGAACCAATCTGGCAAATTTCTATGTGGATTACTCAGAAAAATTTGAGGAGGCTAAGCAAATTTATGAGAATAGTTATTTTAAGGTGGTCGAAAAAGAGTTGAGTGACGGGCATATAGACTATGTCAATAATCTTAATCACATTGCGAAATTCTATGAGGAAACTGATCAATACGAAAAAGCTGGAAAAACGCTGGAAAAGGCATTGGATGCCTCCAGAAGAAAGTATGACAACAGAGATCAGGATTATGCTGTGGAGCTGGAAAAAATAGCTGCTCTGCAGATTAAAATTGGCCAGTATGAAAAAGCCGAGGAAAAACTGGAAGAAACACTTGATATCCTGGAAGAGAAAAAAACACCAATTGCCAACGCCTATATCGCCCATACATTGATCACGCAGGCAAAGCTGCTTTCGATTAAAGGGGAATATGATTTGGCTGAATACAATATCTTCAAATCCGATAAGATCAAGTCAAAGACTGATTTACCTGCCATTTACACTTCAGATGATTCGGATATAGATCTTGCCGAGTTATATCTCAATCTTGGAAAATACGGTAATGCAGAAAAGATTTTAAAAAATTTAATTGAGAGATATAAATCCAGGTATGGAGACGGAAGTCGTCACATTACACGTCCCGTAACGCTATTGGCTTCTCTAAAGTTGATACAGGGTGATTATTCCGAAGCTGAAAAGCTCAGCAGAAATGCTTTTAATACCAATGAGAGTATTTTCGGCAAAAGGTCATCAAAGGTTACTCCTGCTTTGACAGTGTTGGCCGATATCTATTCTACCATAGGGGATTACGACAAGGCGGAGAACGCTTACAGTGAAGTAATTTCAATTCAAAAGGAACAATTTGGATCAGAACATGTGGAACTCGGCAGGCTATATGGAAATCTGGCATTAGTGAAGTTTTATAACAACGATGATT
>JBCBHL010000136.1:0-17414 GCA_038525605.1 Bacteroidota bacterium | reverse complement strand
TACCTTTTTCATAGATTTTTACATTTCCGCTTGTTTGTTCATTAGAAAGCGAAATAATGCATAAGGCTTTCCAGATCTTCCCTTCACTGTTGAGAAATAAAGGTGTCAGCTTTTGATTAATGAGCACCACATTACCATTGTTGTTTTTTAGATGGAAATCATAGGAAATGACATAATCTTTTCTTTTCTCAATGGCTATGTCCTCATAAAAGTCGAAACCAGCCTTGTTGATTTTTAGCAGTAGATCAAGATCCTCCGGAGTGACATACTTAAAGTAAAAAGCGTATCCAAAATTTTGAACTTCCTGGGCGGTGTGTCCACACAGGAATAAAGGATTGTCCGAAACATACTCAAACCCTTTCTTTTCATAATCAATCACGTAGACACTCATGTAAGTCAGCTTGGCGAAGGCTTTGATGCATTCCAGGTAACTGGACGTTTGTTCCTTGTCGGAATCAGATACATTTCTAACGGTGTTCTGAACAGAAAAAAAATCGTTGATATTGCTCATGATTTAGCTGTAATTAATAGAACCTTAATAAGAAAAATTTGTCGAAATTAATAAAACCTTTTAATAGAAAAGCTTGTTACGGAAAATTGTTTTGCAAAAGCTAACATTTTTTACAGTAAATAGTTTAATAATGTTTTGCAAATGCAAATCTATTCACCACAAAATACAATTCGGAATAGCGAACTGCTATCGACAATCTATTCAAATTGAGTTTATCTTTCTCAAGGACTTGATTGGTAATATAGATATCATATATCAAAATTTCATATATACAATTTGTTACATTCATTAGAGAAATTAACTGGCTTCAGTGTACTTAAGGGCAATTATGCACATCTGAGACTATTACGAAGCAAGCCCAAAAGAGCAACTACACTTTTGGGTGGTTTTTAGGCTGCCAACCAAAAAACTACACTTTCGTGTAACGAAAGCATCTAAACTAGTTGGTAGGTTAGTAGGATAACTGAAACTAAACTTACCTACTAATTATGAAAAATTGTCTCAAAAACTTCGAATCCCAAGAAGTTTTCAAAGTTGTCCAATTCATTGTCCGGGAAAATTTTAAACACCATGAGGTCGACACTTTTGTGCAAAACTATAACGCTGAAATCAATGCCGTTTACAACGAAGAATTAACTTATTGTCCGCACTCAAAGGTTTACGTAGAACGGGATGAGCACGGAGATATCTGGGGAACAATCCGGGTGATGAAATGGAACTTCGTAGATACCCTGCCGATCCAGAAGATTTTTAATATCGATCCTCTAGACCATATTGAAATTGGCACTGTTAACGATGTGTATCATTTTGGACGATTGGCAATTCAAAGAAATTGTCCCAGTCTGCAGTTACTCAAAAAGCTGGTAGCTGCCGCTATTACGCCGGTATGTGAGAATAAGCATAATATTGCATTTGCTGAATGTGACGCCAAATTATTTAGAATACTTTCTCTGCTGGGAATTAAAATGCAGGTAATCGGTCAACCCATTGAATATCTGGGTTCTGAAACAATTCCGGTGATGTTTACCTACGATGGATTAATCGGATTTCATAGAAAAAGCAAACAGAGCTACGACTATCAGAAAGCTCCTGTCTGGAATGAAACCTTTACTCCAAAACTAGCCTTTAGCGTATGAGTGTAAATCATCAAGAACTACAAAACAATCCCCTCAATCTGGTATTTCAATTCATACAAAACATAGAAAGACCTCTGACGTCACTCATTGAGGAGAGCCACAAGATCAATAGTTTTGAGCTTAGTAAGATCGGCGAAGATGATTCAAAGGAAATTATCTTTTCAAATTCTCTGGAAATAAAAGAGTTGGTCGACCAGGTACTGAACCATATCAAATCGAGCCAGGAGGAGTCACCAGTCATTTTTGAATTATATCGGACTAATGAACAAATTCAGTCTGCCTGCAAAGAAGCAATCAATCCTAATAAAATATCCAAACAGGATATTGCCTGGCTCATAGCGCTTGAAAAAGAAGTACTAAAAAATATCGATCGATGGGAGATTCGCTTATCCGACCTGTCTTACAACTTGTCAGTGAGCAAACGGCAGCTCAATCGCAAAATTCAGAACCTGCTTCATCTGACTCCTAACAAATACATCCGGATATTGAAGCTGGACAAGGCGAAACAGCTCATTGACGAGTTTAGATACGATACTATATCTCAGGTTGCTTATGCAGTCGGATATCATGATACACACTACTTTTCGAAGTTATTTTTCAATCAATATCACATCAGTCCCAAGGAGTTACTGAACTCTAAACGCTGACGATATTGACAGAACAATTGGCATTTTTCTCGAAGCACGATATGATAACTTGCTAGAGACGGATTAATAAATTAATTACAATTTTAAGAACTGATATATGAAAAAAGTATTCTTTTTACTAGGACATCTAAGTGATGTAGATATAGAATGGTTGATCGATAATGGACAGGCTAGCGATTTAGAAGTAGGTGATCAGTTAATTACCAGAAATAAGAAAGTTGAAAACCTTTACATAATCCTTTCAGGAAGCCTTTCAATCATAGGGAATAACCAAACATCAATGGCAACCATCGGTCAGGGTGAAATCGTAGGTGAGATGTCCTTCCTGGAATCGCACCCGCCGTCTGTATCGGTGATCGCTATCGAAGAAACAACCGTTTTTTCCATCTCCCGGGACAAGGTTATGAAAAGACTCGACGAGAATATTGAGTTCAGAGCAAACTTTTACTATTCCATATCTCTGTTCTTATCCAGCAGATTGCGCCATACAACTCAGAACCTGGGTTTTGGAAATGCGCAAGAGGAAGAAGATGCTATCGATGCTATTAATGAAAATGTACTGGACGAAGTATCACAAGCGGGTTCCAGGTTCAATCAAATTTTACAAAAATTCCATGAAGTTTAAAACTGATTTGATCAAGCGTGTTGGACTGTGTATTCTCATCATACTGTTTGTATACAGTCCTGGTGCTTTTGCCCAGACAAAAAGAGCTGTCAGCATTGTTGACGTAGCGGTACTTACGTTATCTGAGAGTCCACTGATTCAACGCAATAAACTCACAGTCAATATTTCTGAAGGAAATTTTAGAATTCAGAGGAGCGCCTTTGATTACCGGTTGTCTACATCCGCTTTCGCTACACGCAATTCGTTGAATCTGCTATCGGTCGATCCAAGGAATTCACTCACTGACGGAACCCTGAACACGCAGGGGTCGATCTTCTCCCTCGGTGTTTCTAAGAGATTCAGGACAGGATTGACTACAGACCTGAGTGTAAATTATAACTCCCTAAATGATAATTTTTCGCTCAACAGATTCAATGAGGCTTTTATGCCGAATATTACAGATCATTTCATGAGCAGTTCACTGACATTGACCCAGCCGCTAATGCGCGGAAGAGGTACAATCATAGCAACAGCGCTAGAGCAGTCTGCGACCCTTAACTTACAGAGTAGTAGAAAAAACCTAACTTTTATCAATTCAGTACAGATACTGGATGCTACTACAGCCTACTGGCAATACGTAGCAGCTTTCAACGAAGCACTAATATTCCGACAAAATGAAAGCAGAGTCCGCCGAATGTTGGAAATCACCCAGGAACTGGTAAATGGTGACAAAAGAGCTAAAGGAGATCTGGCACAGGTACGTGCGGATCTTGCCAATCAGGAGCGACTAAACAGCGTAGCGCGGCAAAACCTGATATCAGCACGATTTAATTTGGGAAGAGCCATCGGTTTAAGTGAGATCGATAGTGAGAAAATTGGAGAACCGATGGACGCTTTCCCAGTCCTTGATAAAGCAGGAAATATTGATCAGTTATCATTGGATTATTTAAAAGAACTTGCTCATCAAAACAGGGAAGACATTGCAGCTAATGAATTGTCTCAGAAAGCCCTTGAACTACAGATGCGACTTGCTGATAATGACAGAAAACCACAGGTAGACCTGCTGGGAGTATTAAATTATGGCGGTACACAAATTGGTAACGGGTTTTCGGAAACCATTAACACTTTTACCAGTTCACAAGGTCGTGACCTTGGTTTTCAGGTGGGCCTTCGTTTTGATTTTCCAGTCAATAACAACCGTGCTCAGGGAGCCTACACACAAAGCAAAGCATTGCTGAGAGATCAGGAAATCCAGACGGCCAACCTGACACGTAACATTGACATCAATGTAGCAATAGCCTTAAACAACCTGAAAAATGCCGTTGACATTCTGCAATATGCAAAGAAATCCCTCACCTACAACGAGGAGGTCTACAAGAATGAGCAAACCAAATTTCAGAACGGACTCACAACTTTACTGAACCTGATTTTATTTCAGGAACGACTCACAGTTTCACAAGTAGAATATTTACGTGCGCAGCAACAGTTTGCATTAGCAATCGTCAGTCTTCGCTTTGAGACAGGCACATTGTACGCATATGATAACTCTGATACGGGAGCGATGACCTTCACTCCTGATACTTTTTACACGATTCCTTCACCTAATTAAAATTGAAATAGATATGGCAGCTGGTTTTTATCGAAAAGAAGCACTGGAAAAGCTTTCAACACCCGAGAAGCTCGATCAACTCATCAAAGTGATCAACCCAAAAAGCTGGATTTTTCTCGCTACAATTATCCTGGTAATGGGCACAGCGATTGCCTGGTCTTTTCTGGGAAATGTAAAGACTAAGTTAAATGCGGTCGGAGTACTCCTGGGCGGAGAAATCCATGAGGTAGTTTCTACCTCACAAGGGCAGTTAGTCACACTAAAAGTGGCACTTGGAGAACAGATCAAAGTGGGTGACATAGTGGCAACCATAGAGCAGCCAGAGCTATATCAGCAGATTGAAGGACTCAAAGCTACCCTCCAGGAAAGAGAACTGGAGTTACAGGCACTACTTTCCTTCGGCAGCCAGGATACTAAGTTACAGCGTGAACTGATTCAGCAGCAGACAGTAAGTATTGAGCTGCAAATGCAATCTGATAAAAGAACAATTTCTTTTCTGGAAAGCCAGCTGATTGCAGAGCAGGAACTATTGGAAAAAGGACTTGTAACACGTGCACAGGTAGCCAATACGGAACAGCAAATTGAGACGGCTAAAAATTCACTGGAACGATTAAAGAGTCAAATTGTACAGACCAACAGTCAGAAGCTAAACTTAGACTTTGAATTAAAACAGCGCATTGCACTTGGTAAGCAACGGATTGCGGAGACAGAAAGGCAACTGGAACAGCTAAAAGAACGCTTCGACATTCAAACCAATATCAGAAGTGCCTACAGCGGCGAAGTAGTGGAATTATTAACTGATGCCGGTATAGTCGTTACGCAGGGATCCCCCCTATTTAAGCTAAAGAACTATGCCTCCGGTGAAGAAAAACTACGCGGAGTATTATACATCCCATCTCAGGATGGTAAAAAAATAAAAGAAGGCATGCAGGCATTGATAGCGCCATCCACAGTACAACCACAGGAATTCGGGTTTATGAAAGGCACAGTGACATACGTCTCCGAGTTCCCCATCACACAGCAGGGGATGCTCACCACGGTAAAGAACATGCAGCTTGTGCAGGGAATGCTGAGACAAGGCGCGCTCTTTGAAGTTTATGTGGAGTTCGAAGAGGATGATGCGTCGTTCAGCGGTTACAAATGGACATCTGCCGGAGGTCCTGAAGTGTTTATCAACGAGGGGACGTCCTGCACCGGCAAGATCACCGCAAAAAAGGAGGCACCAATCGCTATGGTAATTCCTGCATTAAAGAAATTCTTTGATCTGTATTAATTGTTAGCCATGATCAATTTGAAAGAGAAAATCCCATTTTTAAAGGAAAACCCAATCCCAAAGTCAAGCCGACCGGTCAAGACTCCTGCCATATTGCAGATGGAATCTGTGGAATGTGGTGCAGCAGCACTGAGTATCATCCTTACCTACTATGGCAAATCCATTCCACTGGAAAAGATCAGGATTGCCTGTGGTGTTTCAAGAGATGGATTAAAAGCCTCAAACTTACTCAAAGCTGCCAGAGAGTATGGTCTGGAAGGTAAAGGCTATGCCAAATCACTGGAGAAGCTCAAGCAAATGGAAACCCCGTTGATTATCTTCTGGAACTTTAATCACTTTTTGGTCCTGGAAGGTTTTACGAAAGACTGGGTATATCTGAGCGATCCCGCCGAAGGACGCTACAAGGTAACTTATGAAGAGTTCAACGAAGCTTTTACAGGTGTGGTCCTAACGGCCAAACCAGGTCCTAATTTTGAAAAAACTAACGAAAAGAAAAGCTTTGTACATTCATTGGGTAAGCGAATCATCAATTCAAAGATGAGCATTACCTACATCGTGCTGGCAAGTCTTTTTCTGGTGATCCCTGGATTAGTCATTCCATCCTTTACAAAAATATTCATTGATAAGTACCTGGTCAACGGCTTTTCCGGATTTGTAATGCCGTTGTTGTTGGCGATGGGAGGAATATTACTGGTAAATGTGGCCCTGGTGTTCTTGCAGCAATATTATCTACTGCGACTTGAAACAAAACTAGCCCTGGTTTCTTCCAGTAAGTTTCTATGGCATGTGTTTCACTTACCAATTGCATTTTTCACACAGCGTCATGCCGGAGAAATTTCAAACAGAGTAACACTCAACGATAAAGTGGCCAAGCTACTGAGTGGAGACCTTGCTACAGCCGCTTTGAATGTGATCGTGGTAGTTTTCTACGCCATACTCATGTTTTCCTACGATGTATTTCTTACCTGCATAGGTCTTGCGATGGCTGCTTTTAACATTCTGGCGCTCAGGTATGTTTCTACAGCCCGAAAAGAGGTTAACAGACATTATGTCAATGAGAATGGCAAACTGCTCGGCACGACAATTTCTGGAATCAGTATGATAGAAACGCTTAAAGCTTCCGGCAGAGAAAATGATTTCTTTACCAAATGGACAGGATTTCTGGCGAAGGGAATGAATGCCCAGCAAAAACTTGGATGGCTCAATGCCAGATTAAATACAGTCCCTCCCCTGCTGACATCTCTCAATTCGGCTCTGATTCTGGGTTTTGGTGCCATGCAGGTAATGGACGGACAGATGACCCTCGGTATGTTAGTAGCTTTCACTTATCTAATGAATAATTTCATGAACCCTGTAAACGAATTGGTGAGAGTAGGTACGATGCTTCAGGAAGTGGAAGGAGATATGACCCGAATAGATGATGTTCATAATTATGAGTTGGCCAAAGAATTCCAATCGGAAGAGGGAGCAACTGACAAGGAGCATCAGGAAGACACTAAACGAAAGCTGATAGGTCATTTTGAAATGAAAAATATCAGTTTCGGATATAGCAAAACACTGCCAGTACTGATAGAAGACTTCAGCCTGAAAATCAAGCCAGGTAGCAGGGTAGCACTGGTTGGTGGTTCAGGCAGTGGTAAATCTACCGTTGCTAAAATAGCCGCGGGCCTTTATGAACCGTGGGGTGGGGAAATGCTATTCGATGGGGTACCAAGGAATAAAATTCCTCGTCCGGTCCTCAGTCAATCCGTGGCTGTCATTGATCAGGATGTACTGATGTTCCAGGGGAGTGTGAGAGAAAATATATCTTTCTGGGATACCAAATTACCAGAGAAAAACATTATTCAGTCTGCCCGTGATGCCGCTATCCACGATGCAATTTCCGCCCGTAATGAAAACTATGACAGTATGGTCATGGAAGGTGGAGGAAACTTTAGCGGAGGACAACGGCAAAGACTGGAAATAGCCAGGGCTCTGGCGCTCAACCCTTCGATGCTGATCATGGATGAGGCTACCAGTGCACTGGATCCAAAGTCTGAGAAGATTGTGATGGATAATATTCGCAGAAGAGGTTGCACCTGCCTGATCGTAGCTCACAGACTGAGCACGATCATCGATTGCGACGAGATCATTGTGATGGAGTTTGGTAAAATAGTCGAAAGGGGAATGCACCATGAGCTCATGGCAAAAAATGGCGCTTACGCAAAACTGATTGGTTCACACTAAATAGAACGCTACTTAAAATGGAAAACGAAAGAATTAAACTTGAGATAGATCAACCCATTTTTCTGAATGATCCGCACCGTTTTTGGATGGTAACTTCAGGAGAGGTGGACGTATTTTGTGTAGCTGTCGATGAAAACGATGAGTTCAGCAGTGGCCTGAAGTATTTATATAGTGCCGGGAAAGGTGAGTTGCTGTTCAGCATGGTCACAGAACAAAAAAAGTTAGGATATAAACTTTATGTGAAGAGCCAGGGTGCATCACTATATGCCGTTGACAAGAGTAAGCTATTGAGCATAGACCATCATTTTCTAAAACTGTTGATCGAAAAATGGATTGCTAAAAATGTCGAACGACTTTGCAATGATAATCCTCCCAGAGTTCATGAAATGCTTGACAGACCAGGGGTTTATGAATTAAAAAAAGGCAAGAAAGCCTATCCCAGCAGAGGAGTAGTCTGGGGTTTGCTGGAAGAAGGACAGATATGGAAGTATGGTGAAGGTAAAAAAGGATCTGCTCAGGAAGACCTTAATTACTATTTCGCTATTTCCAATCACCTGTGGGTTCAGACCGGAAAAAACCCTGCTAAACTGAAAGTAGTCAATACACGGGAAGTATTGAAGGATGAAATCTTTTTCATGCTTGCGCTGAACAACCTGCAAAACTATTTCTATGAAAGAATGGTGGCAACAACGGTGAATGAACAGCATGAAGAAGATTCCAGAATCGAAGAGAAGTTCAGCGCCGAACAAAACAAATTCGAGAAAACCCTTTATCGGATTGGAAATATCATCAACGGTAATAAATCCAATAAAAACCGATTGAGAAATCTCAGTGAACAGGAAGTAGACAACAACCTGTTCCAGGCGTGTCAATTAATTGGGGATGCGATCGACTTTCAGTTTGAAGTACCTAAATACCTCGAATCTTACAATCACAGCACGACCAATCAATTATTTGCAATAGCACAAGCCTCAAAAGCAAGGGTTCGTAAAATTATTCTGAGAGGCATATGGTGGAAAGACGAGAACGGTCATTTACTGGCTTTTAGGAAAGATAGTAAAAGCCCTGTCGCCTTGATACAGCAATCGTCTGGTATTTACCTGTTAAAAGACCCTGAGACGAAAGAAGAAACGGTCGTTAATCACGAAGTAGCAGCAAGTCTCGAACCTATCAGCTACATGTTTTTCTATGGTTTTGGAGAGCAAATGAATACGGCAGGCAAATTACTCAGCTTTGCTTTACAAGGGGTCAAAAAAGATGCAAAGTATTTGATTATGGCTGCATTTGCAGGCAGTGTCATCGGTTTGCTGATACCCATCCTATCCGGGATTATCTTTGATGATGTCATTCCAACAGCAGATAAGTCCTTATATATTGAAATATTTATGATCCTCATCGTCATTGCATTTGTAACGGCAGGACTACAGTTAACTCAGGGAGTTTTACAACTGCGTGTAGAAGCCAAGTCCAGTATCAATGCACAGGCAGGAGTTATGGATCATCTGATGAGGCTTCCTGTAACATTTTACAAGAAATACTCTGCTGGGGATCTGACCAGTAGAGCAATGGGTATTGATCAGATAAGACAAATACTTTCCTCGACAGTATTGACTGCAGTACTTTCAGGAACATTTTCAATCGTCAATTTGATTCTGTTGTTTTATTATGATGTAAGCCTCGCGTGGATAGGCCTTGCACTGGTTGTTGTTGCTGTCATATTTGTTTCGATCGTCGGCTGGTCTAAACTCAGATACGATCGCCAGATTTCTGATAAACAAGGTGAACTACAGGGCTTTCTCTATGAGTTCCTAACAGGGATTGCCAAAATCAGGAATACTGCCGGTGAAAAGCGTATCTTCTCCCTTTGGGCACAGCGTTTCAGCAATCTCAAACAACTTGGATTCTTATCAGGCTCACAGCAAAACCTGGTGGAGACATTTAATAAGTCTTACCCGTTATTGACTAACATCTTCTTTTTCAGTTTCATTTATTACACAGTCTCCAATAGCAACGGGCTAACCTCAATGATTACTGTAGGAGCATTTATGGCGTTTATTACAGCTTTCAACAGATTTTTAAATGATGCTTTACGGATGAGTCTTACCCTGATCAATTCCCTCCAGGTAGCCACTTTATATGAAAGGGTTCAGCCCATTTTGAATGAAGTACCAGAGTCAAACACAGAGAGCACAGACCCGGGAGAGTTGTCCGGAGACATAGAAATGAACTCAGTGTCTTTCCGATATCACGAAGACCAGCCATTGATTCTCAAAGATGTTTCCTTTAAAGTAAAACCAGGCGAGATGGTCGCTTTCGTGGGACCTTCGGGTTCAGGTAAATCTACCGTCATGCGATTACTTCTGGGATTTGAAGAAGCAGAGAACGGCTCTGTCTACTATGACGGTGAGAGTTTTGAGTCGATGAATAAAGAACTGGTGCGCAAGCAAATAGGTGTAGTACTACAAAATGGTGCCTTGATGGCGGGTAGTATATATGAGAACATCGTTGGTAACTCTGACCTGACACTTGATGATGCGTGGGAAGCGGCCCGACTGGCCGGTATGGAAGAAGATATCAAGCACATGCCAATGGAAATGCATACGGTAGTCAGTGAAGGAGGCGGAACTTTCTCTGGTGGTCAACGTCAGCGATTGATGATCGCACGGGCTATCGTTCATAAACCAAGATTAATTTTCATGGATGAGGCCACCAGTGCATTGGATAATCGCACACAATCTATTGTATCTGAGAGTCTGGAGAAACTACAGGCAACCAGAATTGTAATCGCTCACAGACTGAGTACAATCGAAAAAGCTGATCGTATCTATGTCCTTGATAAAGGGGAGATTGTTGAGTTTGGTTCATATACTGAGTTAATGGAACAAGACGGTACATTTTCCAAACTGGCAAAAAGACAGACGGTGTAATCAAATGAGTCATCATTCATCCGGAGAAGTATTGAAAGCTTTCGGAGCATCAGAGGATGTGCTGGAAGAACTATTGCAATACTTCGATCACAGCTTTGAAAGTAAAGGCCATATTGAACAAGCCATTGAAGATATGCCACAAATAAGTGCTTATAATGGCTATGTGGAAGAGGCAAAGAATGTAGGGGCGTTTGAGGCGCTAAGACGTCAGTTGAAGCAACTACAGCTACCTGTTAGAGCAGGTATGTCCCAGACCGAAAGTTACAAAAAGGTAGTACTGCGCGGAAATAATAATACAGATTCTGAAATGCTTGCGCTAAATGCGCCTGATAATATCAGCCTAGAGGTATATGAAGATGAATTAATCGGTAAAATTCCTGTACTTCTCGTTCCAAACAAAGAAGATTTCGCCCTGTTCATCTGCGCATTGACCAATAAGAACGAGCCTAAAGAAGTACCTTCTTCGATGGGTGCATTATTTATCAATGGACTTAACAATTGGGGAAGAATTCATCGATTAAAAGAAGATTGGATTAGTAAAAATCCATTCGGGAATTGGTCAGAAGAATTTAAAAGCAATGTTTTGCCAAATAAATCTCTATACAAAGACCAGTTAATCATACTGAGTGAACAACCATACAGCAATGTATCAGCTGAAAACTTACAGCTTGATCCAACGCAATGGAAGTCTTACTCCGTTGCAATTCGAAGAGCACATGAGTGTGCTCATTTATTTACACTACAGCGATATGGCAAGATAAAACACCATCTGTTTGATGAATTGATTGCCGATTATGCAGGTATCACCAGTGTATTGGGAAGGTTTCAACTGGAATGGTTTCTGCATTTTATGGGACTGGAAAACCCTCAGCAATATCGGGAGGGCGGACGTTTCCAAAATTATGTCCCCGGTCTTAGCGACGAATCTCGTCAAATGCTTCAGAAGATCCTTGTGAAAGCAGCAATAAACCTGGCTAACTTTGATGAAACATTAGGTGCATTTAAAAGTCCAACTTGTCGAAAATCCCGTATTCAGGCCATCTGTGAAACAGGAATGTTGTCAATCGCATCGGCAGATGGAGTAAATCAGTTGATGGAAAAATACAATAGCCACGAAACTTCATTAGTGTAAAATCTGCAATTCTCTATTTAAATGAAATTGTACTTCATCATGCCTTTTCGTCTCTTTTATCAGAAAAATTGGCATAACCGTCGGTTTACAGCTATGTACATTTAGGTTTAATTTAAAATACGCATAAATAATGGAACTATCGAGAGAAAACAGACTTGTGACTACTATCGTGAACAAGGCCTGGGAAGATGAAGACTTCAAAGCGCGACTAATCGCCAATCCAATTGAGGAAATAAAGAAATTAACAGGAGAAGCTATTGACATTCCTCACGGCAAAAGACTTGTAATTGTAGATCAGTCAAATCCAACGGAAATGTATATCAACATTCCTCCTCAGCCAAAAATGGATGAAGACGAGTTAGATGACGATGCACTTGATCTTGTTGCCGGTGGTGGTGGTACTACTCCTCCTAAACTTGGCGACCCTACTTCTGGTGGATAAAAAAACAATAAAAATTATTTTTAGTGAGCAAATCGGTAAAAAATCAAACTCGAAACACTTGGAAGAGGTATTACTATCTGGGAATGCCTCTTTTATTAATTTTGAGCTTGATTTTGATTGCTCTAAGAAATCCCGACACGGCTGAGAATACATCAAAAGACAGCTCATCCACTTCTGATCCAAAAGTCGAAAAAAAGTACCAATCCTCTCCCGAGGCAGATAGTTTACTTGTACAGAGCAATGACCTCCTCCGAAAGGGAGAATATCAAAACGCCCTATCTGCCGTTGAACAAAGCCTTCAACTAAATAAAGAAATTGGCAACTACCGGGCCATCGGTGATTGCTACAACAGAATCGCTACTATTTATTATTATCAAGGGGATTTCAAAAATGCCATCAATTACTTTGAAGATGGTATTGTATCCTATCAGGAAGCAAATTTCCTTAGTGGTATCGCTACTCTGGTTAACAACAAAGGAGCGATCTACTACTATTTGGGAAATTACCCCAAAGCACTTGAGCACTATAAAAAGGCCGCATCGCTCAATGCAACACTCAACAATAAAATGCAATCTGCCACTACCATCCAGAATATTGGTGGCATTTATTTGGAACTGCAGGATTATAATCAGGCTATGAAGCACTTCCAGCAAGCCAAAACGACCTATGAAGAGCTCGCTGATACGCTATCATTGTCACAGATCAAGAATAGTATCGGTGATGTCTATTTAAGCAAAAAATCTTTTGATCTTGCCTTGACTAATTTCGAGGAAGCTCTTGCACTTGCAGAAAGTATCAATGCCCAGCAAAGCATATTGGAAGTTTATTATAATTTAGGAGATGCACATGATCAGCTGGAAAACTTTGATCTGGCGATGGACTTCTACACCCGCACCAAATCACTTGCAGATAAAATTAATAACACACTATATCAAAGTCTTTCTTACATTGGATTAGGAACCATCCACCTGGATGCGGGAGCTGCACAAAAGGGGATCAAGTTTTGTCGTAAGGGACTTCAGATTTCCACCGAGATTGAAACAGTTTCTATCCAGCAGGAAGCATGCGAATGTCTCTATGAGGCTCATAAGCAATCAGGGCAAAATACATTGGCCCTTAATTATTTGGAACAATCCATTTCTTTAAAAGACAGCTTAAATTCCCGCCAAACAGCAGATAAAATCCTGAATATGGAATTTGAAAAGAAAATGATTCTGGACAGCTTAGCGAATGTTGAAAAGGAAATGAGAATAGAACTGGCACACAAAGAGGTACTGCGCCAGCAGGAAACTCAAAGAAATATTATCGTCGTGGTGCTTTTCTTTATAATCATTATCGCGATCGCTATCTGGAGCAGGCTTAATTACGTTAAAAAGTCCAAACAAAGATTGCAAAAGGAAAAAGATCGTTCCGAACATCTTTTACTGAATATTTTACCACAGGAAATTGCCGAAGAGCTAAAATCCAAGGGCTTTGTTGATGCCCAGGATTTTGAATCTGCTGCAATTCTATTCACTGACTTCAAAGGTTTTACAGCTACTGCCGCTCAGTTATCACCACAAGACCTTGTACAGGAACTCAATACCTGCTTTAAAGCATTTGACAACATTATTGGTCAATATCGGGTGGAGAAAATAAAAACTATTGGAGACGCTTATATGGCTGTAGGGGGTGTTCCAAGATCTGATAAAAACTCTGTAAAGAACACCATTCTGGCAGCATTGGAAATGCAGGAGTTTATTGCAGATCGTAAGGAGCAGAATGAACTGTTGGGGAAATCATCATTTGAAATGCGCATTGGCATCCACGCAGGTCCAATTGTTGCAGGAGTCGTGGGAGTCAAGAAATTTCAATATGATATTTGGGGAGATACGGTCAATACAGCCAGCAGGATGGAAAGTAATGGACAGGTTGGACGTGTTAATATCAGCAAAAGTACGTACCTGGTTGTCAAAGATGAAAAAGATCTGGCATTTGAATATCGGGGTAGAATTGATGCTAAAGGAAAAGGCGAGATCGATATGTATTTCGTTTACCGAAGCTCAGAAGGACTGAATAGGCGCGACCGACAACCGGAACTCGTCAGTTATTGATCTTATTCTGAATTATTGATCCTTAGCATTATCTAACAACTTGCCATTTTTATCTCACAGAGTATCTCGTGATTTTCATCAAATTGTAAGACATATAGGTACAGGTATGCTTGGAATGATTCCGTGAGGCCTTCAGCTTAAACTCCTAACGAATCGCTGGAGCGTGCTAAAAACCCAAATCACAATCAAAACATATCACTTGCCTCTATCCATTTCTGAAGAGATACCTTTTCTACAGATCAGATTTTTCAATAATCATATTTATTCCTCTTTAATATCAGTAATTCAAAGACAATATTCTTGCCGCTAGTCAAAGATATGTCCCCTACTCTATTGGTTCATTTTTCAAAAAGTATGGGAAATTTCATGACACGCGATTCATGTCCGGCAAATGGGTTTACTGTTTCTACGACAAAAAAGACATCACAAGTCCTGTTTGTCGGAGTACTGTTTCTTCTTCTGATTGAGCTGAATTAAGAAAGTCGAAAAAAGCATTTTCGTCAGAATTATTGTCGTTTTTGTAACAATCAATCTTGACATCTTTACTAAGTGATACTTGATAAATCACAGACATGTAATGACCATCTAAATGGCATTGCATTCAAAAAATATTATTAACAATTACTATTAAACTAAACAATTATGAATCAAGAAAAATCAAACGCGGAGAAAAACTTACAAACTATCATCGCTAAAGCATGGGAAGATGAAGCATTCAAAGCTGCATTATTAGACAACCCTGTATCTGCAATCGAGAGCCTTTCTGGTAAGTCTTTAGATCTTAAAGGAAAGAAAATTGTAGTAGCAGATCAGTCTGATCCTTCTACAATGTACATCAACATCCCTCACAACCCTACTGATGTAGAGCTAACTGAAGACGAGTTAGAAGCAGTCGCTGGTGGCGGTGGAAGCATTACAATTGCTTGGTCATTAATTTGTGTTGAGTGGGACTAATTCATTAGTCACTGAAAACATATTAATGTGAGATAATGCCACCATGAGCTTAATAGCTGATATGGTGGCATTATCTTATTTTTATTTTAAGCAGTACTCATTTAAAGCAGCACCAATTATATCTTCCCGTTAATAATATTTCTATGATAGCTTCTTCTTTCTATACCAGACTTTATTTGCGTTCTCTCACTCCATTTGAGCTTTTGGAACTGAGTAAACAATCAGATTTGCAAGTAGTGGGAAGTCACAGCCCGGAATACATGGAAGTTTGGATACAATCAGCCGTGGGGAAAGAAACAACCGATGAACTTTTCGATTCATACCTGACCGCTAATAAGCTTAGCCTCGAAGACGTTCGTTTAATGATGTCCAAAGTAGAAGAAGCAGAATTAGAACAAATACCCTCCTGGGTCAATATGCTTCAGTCCATATCAGAAGATTATACGGCGGTATCTGATCAGATCGGACAAGAAGAGAATCGACCTTTTTATCATATTTTACAACCGTTTTTAGCATACTTCAAAAGTACCTTTCTTGAGCAACTTGGCCAAAGCTCTTTGATTGATGAAGAGACTGTAATCGAACAATTGGCAGAAAAACTTTATCGGGAATTATTTCAGACAGGAAATCCCGTCTTTTTTCAAAGCTTTCAGGATTTTAAGGCGATCCACAGGTTTCAAATGAATGATGATGGCCAAAAAGACTACTATTATCAGCAGTTTTGTCGCTTTACACTATCAGATAACTTTCGCACCTTGTTTGGTAATTATCCGTTGCTGGCCAGAATGCTGGCAACAACCACTGAGAGGTTTCTGAAATTTACCCTAAATATGTCAGCTCACCTGGATGCTGATCTAGGAGAGATAGAAAAAAAGTTTGAAATTGACATTGATAAGGTTAAGGAAATTAATCTGGGATCTGGAGACTTACACAATGGAGAAGCTACAGCAATATTCGAGTTTAATAATGGCCATAAAGTAGTTTATAAACCGCGTAATGTCCAAATAACTGATGCCTACAACCAATTGATCAGTTGGGTCAACGAAAACCTCAACGAAACTTTGAGGTTTTTTAAAGTTATTGTAAAAGAAGATTATGGTTGGTTAGAGTTTATCGATTACAAAGAATGTGAAACTGAGCAAGATGTTGAGCTGTTTTATGAAAGAGCTGGGATGTTACTGGGCCTGGGCTACTTTTTAAATGCAAGAGACTGTCATCACGAAAATGTAATCGCGTCTGGTAATTGTCCAATTCTCATAGATCACGAAACCCTTGTTGGTCCGGAAATCAAAGTATTTAATAAGCAAAAGATACCTGCAGATTCTGAACAGGCATTAATGGGTTCAGTACTAGAGACAATGCTAATCCCTACCGGATTTGCAAAATATCCTGCTTACATTTTTGGTTTCGGTTCATCATTACCTCAAAATATCCAGAGCACGATAGAAAAGATTGTTGATAGCAATCAGGACGAAATGAATAAGGTTTATAAGACCGTGAGTAATAGCATTTATTCATCGAATAAGCCAAGACTCAATGGACAAATCGCCGGACTCAAGGACTATCAGGATCAGTTTAAAAAAGGGTTTAGCACCGTATATCAATTGGTTCAGGCACATAGTGAATTTTTATTATCAGATCAGTCTCCAATCCAACTCTTTAGAGATGTTGGTATTCGTTTCATCAATAGAAAATCTAATATCTACTACAAGATATTGAGAATACTCAAACAACCTCAATTCTTAAAAGATGCCACTAAGTTTGGTTTTAAACTGGAGCTTTTAGCCAGAGCTTATCTGAAAAAGGAGAGCTTCTCCGCAGATCATCTGCTCGCGTTCTGATTTGATAATTGCAGAGAAG
>JBCBHL010000135.1:0-17623 GCA_038525605.1 Bacteroidota bacterium | reverse complement strand
GGTAACTAATTGGCAACTTTTAATTTTTCAGTGTGTCTCAGGATAATTTCCCACGATTTGTCCACATTTTCACGAGTCACATAAGTCTGCCCAATCACTAATCTAATGGTATATTTCCCATTAAACCTGGTGTGAGTGATATAAGCCTCACCTGATTCATTGATGGCATGTATCAGCTTTTCATTGAAAATATCCAGTTCTTTATCGCTCAATGCAGAATCGAAATACCTGAAACAAATAGTGTTCAATGTAGTGGGAACAATTAACTCAAAATTGTCATGCTGTTCAATTACGCTGCTCAATTCATTGGTTAGTTGCATGTGTCGTCTCAGGGTCTGCTGAATGCCTTCTACTCCGAAACTCCTGATCACAAACCACAATTTCAATGCTCTGAATCTTCTGCCAAGCGGTATTCCCCAGTCACGGTAGTTATTGACTTGTCCCTCAGTTCTGGTTTTGAGATACTCAGGTAATATTTCAAATGTTCTGATAAGTGCATCGGCATCTTTGACGAAGTATGCTGTACAATCAAAATTGGTAAACATCCACTTATGTGGATTGAAAACGTAGCTGTCAGCCATTTCAATTCCTTCTATCATGTACTGATATTCGGGTAATAACATAGCTGTACCTGCATAAGCTGCATCTACGTGCAACCAGATATTATGCTGATTACAGATTTTGCCTAAGGACACGATGGGATCTACACCCAAGGTTCCGGTAGTACCTATCGCTGCTATCACGGCCAAAGGCTTTAGTCCATTGGCTAAATCATTTTGAATTGCCTGCTCCAGTTCTTCCGGGATCATGGCAGCTTTATCATCGCAAGAGACTTTGACGAGGTTTTTACTGCCAAGACCTGCGATTTTAACCGCTTTTTCTATTGATGAATGCGTCTCTGTAGAACAGTATACCCGAAATTTCTCATTGTTAAATCCCTGTAAATTTATTTGATAGTCAGAATGGAATTCGCGGGCAGTCAATATAGCAGCCAATGTAGCGGTAGATGCTGTATCCTGGATTACTCCATGCCAATCTTGAGGAATAGCTGAGAGTTTCTTAATCCAGTTCATGACCTGTTCTTCCAGTTCTGCAGCAGCAGGTGACGTTTCCCATATCATACACTGCGCTCCTATAGCTGACATCAGCATTTCTGCCAGCTGAGAAGGAAAGCTTGTATTCGCCGGAAAGTAGGCATGGAAATTAGGATGCTGCCAGTGAGTCATCCCTGGTAGGATAATGTTTTTAAAATCATCAAAAATCTTTTCGAATGCTTCACCTGTAGCAGGGGCATCTTCGGGTATTTGTTTCATGATGTCACCAGGCTTTACCTGTGACTTAACGGGTAAGCTTTCGATGTTTGCATGATAATCAACCATCCAGTCGATCATCTGATAACCATATTTCCGAAATTCCTCTTTATCCATCATAGCTTTTGAAAATCAAGTTTGCTTTCCCTTTTGCCGTCACCAACGACAGCTGTGAAACCAGTTTCCGTCTTTTGATATTCGATATATTTTGGGAAATCATGTTGCGGATTGGCGAAAGTCCATGATTTCTGCTTTGCCTCAGTTAACCGGAAGATGACAGCCGGCTGATTTGGGAGGATCGCTTCATAAAACAATTTCTGTTCTCTTACGATTATGCGGATATCTTCACTGAACAGCGTATCGTAGGCTTCCGATGAGTTGTCTACTGTGTAGCCATTGCCTATCAGTTCGCCATTTTTGTAGGTCCAGCTTTCCAGTGATAATCTACTACCTTTTTGATTTACCTGCTTCCAGTTTCCTTCCAGCCACCTGAGTTCCTCGATTGGAGATACCTCCGAACAGCCTGACAGCAATAGAAGTGAAAATGCCGATAGGAGCAACCATTTACTGATGAGGTACGTAAAGGACCTTTTTGGTTTCAAAAAACTCCTCTTCGAATGATGCTGATAAGTCATATAGCTTATGTCTTAATTTGGATTCTTTTAATTCTTCCGTGAGGTCTCCACCTTTCAGGTAGAAAATGCCGTTTTTCACCTCATGGATAGATTCTTTCTTGAATTTCCCTTTTACCCAACTGTAAAAAGGCCCGATTCTGGTGACAGCACGACTGACGATGAAATCAAACTTTGCGTCAATCTTCTCTGCTCTTTCATGATAGGCATTGATATTAGTAATGCCAGCTGCTTTCGATACTTCTTTTACAACTCTTATTTTCTTACCAATAGAATCAACCAAAGTGAAATTTGTATCGGGAAAAAGAATGGCTAGTGGGATGCCCGGGAAACCGCCACCAGTTCCCACATCCATCACAGCTGCACCAGGTTTGAAATTGATTTGTTTAGCGAGACCTAATGAATGTAAAATATGTCTGGTATATATTTCCTGTATGTCCTTTCTTGAAACAACATTTATTTTCGCGTTCCAGTCTGCGTATAAATCACCTAATTTTCCAAAAGCTGTTTTTTGCTGAACTGTTAATTCCGGAAAGTACTTTTCAAGTAAAGCAATATCGTCCATCAAAGCGTCTTAAATATGCTGCTTTTTGTCTTTTACCAGGTCATACATCAGTTCTCTGGCTCTATGCAATTGTGCTTTTACAGTTCCAAGAGGTGCGCCGAGTTCAGTGGCAATTTCTTCATAAGACAATTCATCGAAATATCTCAGTCTGACCAGTCGCTGATATTTGGAAGGAAGCTTGGTGACGAACATTTGGATTAACTCAATTTTTTGAGTTTTGATCGTCTCTTCTGCAGGGTTCAGGTTGCTGTCCTCCACATCAATTGTTACAGATTCTCCGTTATCGTCAGAAAATGAAGTATTCAGACTGTAAGTATCAAGTTTCTTCTTTCTGATAAAATCAATGGCATTATTAGTCGCAATCCTGAATAGCCAGGTACTGAAGGTATAATCCTTCTTAAATCTGGCAAGATTTTTAAAAGCTTTGGCAAAAGCTTCAATTGTTAAATCCTCAGCATCATCCACATTTCTCACCATTTTTAGGATCATGTGATAAACTGGTTTTTTATATCTTTCCATCAGATCGGCATATGCCTGTTCGCTACCTTCTAAAACAGCCTGATCGATTAGTTTGAAATCTTTTAATGCCTTATCTGAAAATTGTCTGTTTAACTCCATTTAACTCTTTTCGTGAAAAATCCTAAAGGACCCATGATCAACAAAAACAATGTGTGAATAATGTCTAAAACCGGCATCCACAACCAGGTAAATTTTTCCTCCAGAACTTTCGTGCCTCTAATAAAGAATAAGGTTAAAAATGTATACCTTATCAGAAAACATCCTATTAAAACAGGTGGATTTACCTTTAATATTGCTAAGATAGCAAATGTAAGCCAAAACATTATCTGAGATGCGCCTAACAATCCCAATATCATCTGATGTTTTTTTCTGTAATATTTTCCAACAGATAAATGACGCTGTTTTTGCAATATCAAGCTTTTCCAATTGTCTTTTGCTTCCGAAAATACATGCGACTCCTTATTATAATAACTGTTTATATTGTTTCTGGTTGCATGATGGCTTATAAAAAGATCATCGTCACCCCCTGTTACTCCGGAAAACTGATCAAATCCGTTATTTTGATTGAAAAATGACTTTCGATAAGACATATTTCTGCCAACGCCCATATATGGGATTCCCAGCTTACAAAAAGTGAAATATTGAATGGCTGTGAGGATGGTTTCGTAGCGAACAAATAAGTTGACAGCTCCTGATCGCTTTCGATAGGGGCCATAGCCTATCACGATCTGAGTAGTGTCTGAGTAGGCACTTTTTACAGTTTGCAACCATTTTTTAGATGAAGGGACACAATCAGCATCGGTGAAAACCAGTATTTCATGATTCGAGTGTTCGATCGCTTGAGTGAGCGCATACTTTTTGCCACTGAAAGACTGTGGCAACTCTTTTATTTCAATGAATCTCAGATTTGATACAGTTGGATATTCTTCCAGGAGTTTGTAAGAATCGTCAGTACATCTGTCTAAAGCAATAATAATTTCAAATTGTGGATATTCCTGACTCAGTAAAGCCGGAATCAGCTTTTTTAAGTTGCTGTGTTCATTTCTCGCAGCTACGACCACAGATATGGGATCAGTTGCGACTTTTACCTGGTTATTGATTTCTTTTCTGATCAATCCGACATTCATCAAAACAAGATAAACACTTTGGATTGCGGCTGATAATAGAAAAATGATCAGTAAAAATGTCAATATAGCACTGGATTTGAAATCTAAACAAATATAAACGCGAATTGAATTTAATATTGAAAGAACTCCTATATTTTTGCCGTTAACTTTTTGATATGCTATCATTTGATTTAACCCATAACGACGAAAAGAGCAACGCAAGAGCGGGCGTGGTTTCTACTGATCATGGTGATATAAAAACACCGATTTTCATGCCTGTAGGAACGGCAGGAACGGTAAAAGCGGTGCATCAACGTGAGTTGAAAGAAGACATTAAAGCGCAGATCATTCTTGGCAATACTTATCATTTGTATCTCAGACCTGGTCTTGATATTCTGCAAAATGCCGGTGGTTTACATAAATTCAATGGATGGGATAAGCCGATTCTGACTGATAGCGGAGGCTATCAGGTGTATTCGCTGGCCGCTCAGCGGAAAATCAAAGAGGAAGGAGTGATGTTTAAATCTCATATCGACGGCTCAAAGCATCATTTTACGCCTGAGTCCGTGATGGATATCGAACGTAAGATTGGTGCGGACATCATCATGGCTTTCGATGAATGCACACCCTATCCATGCGATTATGAATATGCCAGAAAATCGATGGAGATGACGCATCGCTGGCTGGACAGGTGTTGTAAAAGAGTGGACGAAACAGAGCCTCTTTATGGTTTTCATCAGGCTTTGTTCCCGATTGTGCAGGGAAGTACCTACAAAGACCTGAGGGAAAGGTCAGCAGCTTATATTGCCTCTACAAACAGAGAAGGTAATGCCATTGGTGGTTTGTCAGTGGGAGAACCTGCGGAGATGATGTATGAAATGACTGATCTGGTATGTGCCATTCTTCCGAAAGAGAAACCGAGGTATTTGATGGGTGTAGGCACTCCGGCTAATATCCTGGAATGCATCGCACTGGGTGTTGATATGTTTGATTGTGTGATGCCTACCAGAAATGCACGAAACGGCATGCTTTTTACTTCCGAGGGGATTATCAACATTAGAAATAAAAAATGGGAGGCAGATTTTTCGCCGATAGATCCGAATCTTGAAGGCTATGTCGAAAACAACTATTCAAAAGCATATTTAAGACATTTGATCATTTCCAAGGAGATACTGGGTGCTCAGATTGCCAGTATTCATAATCTTACATTTTATTTGTGGCTCGTTGGGCAGGCAAGAGAACAAATTATTAATGGTACTTTTGCCAGCTGGAAAAATAAAATGGTTGAAAAAGTTGTTAGAAGACTGTAGAACATCTTAATCAATAGAGTGAAACTAATAGATCAATATATCCTCAAGAAATTTCTGAAGACATTCGTTTTCGTTGTTATCATTCTCGTATTGGTGATTTGCGTCATCGATTTCACTGAGAAAAATGATAATTACATCAAGTACGATGTTTCAGGAAAGTTGATTTTTAGATATTACCTCACTTTTATTCCGTTTGTGATTGGATTGCTTACACCGATTACGGTATTCATCGCTACGGTATTTGTTACCTCCAACATGGCAGTAAGAACTGAGATTATTGCAATTCTTTCCAGCGGTGTGAGTTTCAGAAGAATGATGTTCCCGTATTTGATTGGTGCTACATTTATCTCGATTGCGAGCTTTTATCTCAATAGTTACGTAATACCGGATTCTAATAAATTCAGAATCAATTTCGAATTGAATTACCTCGGAAAGCCTTTTTCTAACAGGGATAAGCACATTCATTTTAAAGTAGGTGAAAACAGGTACATCTACATGGAAAAATATAATGTAAATCAGGATGAAGGCAGAAATGTTACATTGGAAGAAATCAAGGATAACAAGCTGATACAAAAATTATCGGCCAGTAAGATCAAATGGAACGAAGACAGCGCTATCTGGACATTTATTGATTACGACATCCGTATATTTGATGCGATGGAGGAGCAGATTATGAAAGGGGAGGAGCTGGATAGTGTCATTAATATGTCGCCTTCAGATTTTGATAACAAAGATCGCTTTTTCGAAACTCTTACAATGATAGAGCTCGAAGACCATATCGCCCTGCTCACCTCTCGTGGAGCCGATGATGTCGGCATTTACAAAATCGAGAAATACATCCGGATTATGCAACCCTTTACCGTGTTGATTTTAACATTCATAGGGATTATTGTGTCTGCACGAAAATCAAGAGGGGGCACAGGCTTTCAGATAGCCCTGGGATTCCTCATTGCCTTTTTATTTATAATTGTCTTTATTTTCTCCAGAGCCATTGCAGAAGCGCAAACGATGCATCCTATTTTGGCTGTTTGGATACCAAATATTGCATTTAGTATAGTTGGACTCATCATGTATTTTACCGTTCCCCGATAATGTCTGAATCTGAAAAATGGACCGATTATGTCATGCTTCACTTCATCGTTTTGATTTGGGGTGTTACAGCTATTCTGGGAAAGCTCATTACCATTCCGGCTGTGGAAGTGGTTTTTTACCGGACGCTAATCGCAGCGCTGGGATTGTGTGTATTGCTGATCGTTCGAAAAAGGTCGTTTAATATTGGACGTAAGTACATGCTGCAAATGCTGGGGACCGGTTTCCTCATTTCAGCGCATTGGATTTTGTTTTTCGCTGCGGCAAGAGTATCAACGGTTTCCGTGTGCCTGGCAGGAATGGCCACCTGCTCACTTTGGACCAGTATTTTGGATCCGATTGTTACAGGTAAAAAGATAAAGGTTTATGAAGTAATCCTGAGCTTACTGGCAATTGCAGGAATATTGATCATCTTTCGAGTTGAATTTACCTATAAACTAGGCTTGATGATGGCCATTATATCAGCACTGCTAGCTGCGATTTTCACCATTATCAATGCCAGGTTTGCCAAGACTTATAACCCATATATGGTGACATTTTATGAAATGGTAGGTGCTTGCCTGGGTACAGTCTTGTTTTTTCCGTTTTATTCACTGTTTATAGTAAAAGAACCTTTACAACTTATTCCGGAGCAGATAGATTGGTTTTACATCTTGTTACTGGCACTGCTATGTACTGTTTATGCCTATTCAGTCTCTGTGCAGCTGATGAAAAGACTATCTGCATTTGTTGTTAATTTGACTGTCAACCTTGAGCCCGTATATGGAATTATACTGGCTTTGATGATTTTTGGAGAGGAAGAAAAGATGTCCGATGGCTTCTACCTGGGAGGGTTACTGATACTGGTTTCTGTGCTCCTTTATCCGCTGATTAAGAAATTCCAAAAACGGAAAAAGCTGGAATCTGTAAGTCATCAGGGAGCTGGCTAAAGATCAGAGAAATCCGCAGAAGCTCTTGTATTCTTTAAATGGGTTTTCAGCGGCTTCTTTGTACAAACCATAAATGGCAGAACCAGATCCGGTCATACTGGCATATACAGCACCGGACTCATAAAATTGATTTTTGATGTCCTTTAGAATTGGGTATTTCGGGAAAAGGCTGGTTTCAAAATCATTTTTCAGATAATTCTTCCATTCTTTAACAGGTTTTTCCGAAACGATCTGTTTGATCGAGGTTTGATTCGAATCAGGTTTGATGCCGGAATACGCCTCTGCTGTAGAAATGTGAATTCCCGGATAAACTAAGACCATGTAATAGTCGGATAAATCCAGACTTATAGGAGTCAGAGTAGTACCTGTGCCGCTTGCAATGACGGGCGTGTTTTTAACAAAGAACGGACAATCACTGCCGAGTGAAGAAGCATATTCTTCCAGTTGCTGATTTGTAAGCTGGAGCTGAAAAAGCCTGTTTAGAATTTGAAATGTAAAGGCACAATCAGCGGATCCACCTCCCAGTCCGGCACCAATTGGAATGTTTTTGTGTAAGTGAATGCTTACCTCATCAATTTGATGATCTCGTTGGATTAACTCAAATGCTTGAGTACACAAATTACCGGAACTACTTTCAGGAATTTCAATGCCGCTACTTGCGAAAGTGAAATTTGCCGACGGGACGATTTCTAAGGCATCCTTCCAACCTACGGGATAGAAACAGGACTCAATATCGTGGTAACCATCGGTTCTTTTTCGAAGAATATTGAGTCCCAGATTTATTTTTGCGTTAGGAAATTCGATCATTTCCTGATTTATTAGGAATTTTTAGTTAGCTCTTCTACCATTTCTTCCGTGATTCCTGAAGTAGAAAATCCACCGTCATGTAAGAGATTCTGCATAGTGACCATTCTGGTTAGGTCAGAGAATAAAGTGATGCAGTAGTCTGCACAAGATTCCGCATCTGCGTTACCCAGAGGGGACATTTTATCTGCATAATCAAAGAATGCATCGAAACCACCGACACCTGTTCCTGCGGTTGTTTTAGTAGGAGATTGGGAGATGGTATTTACTCTTACGTTTTTAGCTTTAGCGAACCTGTATCCATAGCTTCTCGCGATTGATTCCAGCACTGCTTTTGCCTGAGCCATATCGCCATAGTCAGGGAAAGTTCTTTGAGCCGCAATATATGATAAGGCAAGAATTGATCCCCAATCATTCATGACATCCATTTTTTCAGCTACCTGCATTACTTTGTGGAAAGACAAAGCAGAAACATCTAACGTTTTTAGGAACCAGTCATAATTCAGGTTACCGTAATCTTTCTTTTTCCGAACGTTTGGGCTCATTCCGATAGAATGCAGTACAAAATCTATCTTTCCACCTAATATCTCAGAGGACTTATTAAAAAGATTTTCAAGATCTTCCAGAGAAGTTGCATCGGCAGGAATCACCTCAGCATTACATTGCTCAGCAAGTTTGTTTATTTCACCCATTCTAAGGGCAATAGGAGCATTTGTAAGTGTGAAAACAGCCCCTTCTTCATGAGCTTTCTCAGCAACTTTCCATGCAATAGATCTTTCATCAAGTGCACCGAAAATGATACCCCTTTTACCTTTCAATAAATTATAAGCCATATCAAGATTTTTTTTTAGCAAGGCAAATCTAATTGAATATTTGATTTTGATGAACTATATCATCGATAGTAATTTAAATATGACTTTTTAGCTTCCCTCATTTTAGTGTATATTAGGTAGGGTATGATTATCTTGAAATGTATGAGATTTAAAGATTTAGAAGAATTGTTATTTTTGTCAGGTAAAGTAATCTAATGAGTAATAATTCTTTTAATAAAAATGATCTGAAGGATTGTTATGACTTGTACTTTGAGGCGATTAGAAATTACATTTTTTTCAAAGTTCGTGATAGTGCCCTGGCCGAGGATATTGTGCAGGAAACATTTATCAAGCTTTGGAAAAATCGGGAAAATATCAGAAAGGAAACTGTGAAAAGCCTGCTGTACACTATTGCTAATAATACTGTCATTAATCATTTCAATCATTTGAAAGTTGTTCGCACACACGAAACTGAAGTAGTTGCCACTACGAGTCGTAGTTCTGAGCTATCACCGCAATATCTCCTTGAGGAAAAGGAGTTTGAGGTGAAACTCAATCAGATCATCAATATGATTCCGGAAGGCAGCAGAGAGGTGTTCCTAATGAATAGGATAGAACAACTGAAATATGCAGAAATAGCCGAAAGGCTGGAATTGAGTGTAAAAGCTGTTGAAAAAAGAATGAGTAAAGCTTTATTGATAATCAGAGAGCAACTTGGAAGAAAATTATAATGGAAGATATAAATAATCAACAACATTCCTACCTGAATAATGAAGATTTTGATCCTTCGGTTTTTGCCGGAGATGAGGCAGAATTGAAGGATTTTCTTGATAAAGCAGCGAAACTGAAGCTCGACGGTTTTAAGAAATCGAAACCTGAGATCTGGGATGCTATATCAGAAAGTATCGATGACTCAGCTGGTGAATCAGGCGATAATGTGCGTTCGATGGGGTGGAAGACCATCATGACAATAGCTGCATCCACAATTATTTTGATCGTGGCGGCAATTGCAATATTGGGAAATACAGGCGATGCTGATATGATCAGCCATGTCACAGAGTACACTGAAAGCAAGACAATCAACTTGCCTGATGGTTCAGTGGCTGATTTGAATGCAGGCTCTGAATTAAGTTATTTATCCGAATGGGATAGAACACTTACATTGAAAGGTGAGGCTTTCTTCGAAGTAACTGAAGGAGACAAATTTACTATCGAAACTGAAAACGGACAGGTGCAGGTGCTCGGAACCTCGTTTAATGTATCAGACAGAGGAAATGTTTTTGCCGTGTCCTGTAAAACCGGAAAGGTGAAGGTAGACTTTTTTAAAACTGATGATCAATCTGTGTTTTTAACGAAAGGAGAGTCAGTCATGTTTGAGAAAGATACCATCAAAAAATTAAAAGTAGATATTGTCAAAATAGCTGATTGGAAGAAGGGAACTTTTCATTTTGTTGATAGACCCGTCGCAGAAGCTTTCAATGAAATCAGGAGACAATATGATGTAAAAGTGAAAGTTTCGGACAAACAGATTAAGTCCAGACTATTTACGGGGTATTTCTACACAGGGGATTTGCAAACCAGTTTGAATCTTATTTGCGAGCCAATGGGACTAAGTTATTCGATCGACGGGAAAATGGTAATCATCGAATCGAATAAGTGATGAAGTACCTGGTGGGTTTTTGTTTAATGCTGCAGGCCTACACTGTTACGGCACAGGACAAGGTTTACCATGCAGATTTCTACAAAACTCCATTAGATATAGCTTTAAAGCAAGTAGAGGCAGAATACAATATCAAGTTTTCCTTTGATCCGCTGCTGATCAAACAGCAGACAATTACAGTTAGAATACGCGAATCTAAAATCCAGAGATTCACAGATAAGTTTTTAGAAAGTGTTCCTTTCAAAATCAAAAAGCTTAGGGACGTTTATCTGATTTTACCTGAGCGGAAGTCTGTCAGCAGGGATCTGTCAGGGAAAGTAACAGACGCTGATGATGGAAGTCCGCTGGCTTATGCAGTCATTCAGCTGGATGAAAAAGGAGTGATTACGGATCAGAATGGTCTCTTCTCGGTGAAAGTGCCACGCGATTCTTTAGAAATTGCAGTAAGCTATCTGGGTTACAAGGTTAGTCGCCGATGGGTAACCCCATTTGAAAACAGTCTTTCTGTGAAACTGAAGGCGAATGATAATCAGCTTCCTGAGTTTATCATTGATGGCAACCGAACTAATAACAACAAACTTGCAGGATTCAGTTCGATCAATCCGAATCAAATATCCACACTGCCCTCTCTTGGCGAAACAGATATTTTTAAGGGATTACAACTTTTGCCTGGTATAACCGCTACTGACGAAAGTGCCTCCGGTCTAACTGTGCGAGGAGGTTCACCCGATCAAAACCTGGTGTTACTTGACGGTTTTACCATCTATCACCTGGATCATTTTTTTGGTATTTTTAGTACTTTCAATCCTCATACGATCAATCATGTGGATATCTACAAAGGAGGGTTTGATGTAAAATATGGTGGTAGGGTTTCAGCAGTTGTCGATGCGAAAGCGAAGGCATGGGCAAGCGATAAAATTAGTGGCGGTGTCGGTATAAACGGATCCAGTGCAAGTGGCTATATTCAATCTCCCATCGGTAAAAAGTCTTTTCTCAATATGGGTTTGAGGTGGTCTCATTACGACCTGATCAATAACCCACTTTATAATCAGTTCATTGAGAAAAACAGGGTGGATGCGATCAATGCCGATAATCCTGCCTTTACAGATATCAGATCGAGAATAAAACTGGAGCCTGAGTTTAGTTTTTATGATTTCAATGCGAAATGGCGTTTTGCTCCTAATAGTACAGAAACCTGGGATTTTAATATTTATTTAAGTGATGACTCGTACAGAGGGTTTCGGGGGATAGATTTTGGGATCTCGTTTTTTGAAGTTTTGGATCAGGCAGACTGGTCGAATGCTGGTTTGAGTGCGAATTGGGTAAAAGACTGGAGCTCCAGGTCATCCAGTGAGATGACATTAAGTGGTTCTTCGTACCGAGGTTCATCGACGTTGTTGAATAAAGAAACCTTTGAGAAGTCCGTAGATGTGTCGTTGGCAGATGATTTCTTATTCAGGGATGGAAATACCATTGTTTACCAGGACTATAGTAAATCCAACACTATTTCAGATATTACCCTCAAGTGGCATCACAATTATCAATTGAATAACTATCACAAGCTATCGTTTGGTACAGAACTAAAGAACATTGATACGCGGTTTTCGATATTGTTTTCCAATAGGTCGGACAACACGTCTAACCTGACCGGAAATGTTGCTTCTCTCTATTTTTCTGACAATTATACAAAAGGTAAGTTTGGTCTTACAGGAGGCCTTAGATATAATTATCTTAGTCAGTCTTCGAAACATTTTCTCGAACCCAGATTTAACGTTTCTTACGATCTCGATAAGCGGTTTACTGTATTTGGAAATTATTCATTTCATAATCAGTTTATTAACAGGGTATCTATTTCTCCATTTGGTAACAGTGATCAGTTTTACTGGGTTTTGGCCGATGATGAAGAATATCCGATTATCAGAAGCCGTCATTTAATTCTTGGCAGTAGCTTTAAAGAAGGTAAGTGGACAATCGACGTGGAGGCTTACCGAAGGAGTACCGATGGGATTCTGGAATCAAGATTTGCATTGGAATCAAACTTTAACGGCCTGATTAAGCCGGAGGAGGATAATCTATTGTTGCCCTCAGGAAGCAATCAAACTTATGGGGTTGATTTCCTTATCAAGCGAAAAACGAATAGATATGTTTCATGGATTAGCTACACGTTGGCAACATCCAGAAATCAGTTTGAGCTGTTAAATGAAGGAAATCCTTTTGCCAGCAATACGGATCAAAGACATGAGATCAATTGGGTAAACATTTACAAAACGGGAAGATGGGAGTTTTCGTCAGTGTTTATCTACGGGTCCGGCCGTCCTTACACTAGTAGAGGGGAGGTTTCTACCAGTAAAATTATACTGTTTGATGTCACAAATTTCAATGCTTTTCGCATACCAGATTATCACAGGCTTGATTTATCAGCGAAATATAAGACGACAGTTGGTAAGTTGAAAGTGGAATCAGGGATAACACTTTTCAACGTTTATAATAGAGAAAATATTAAATCCAGAAGGTTCTCATTGAGATATAATCTGGATGATGCTAGGGAACAAATAACTTCTGTAACAGCTTTTCCATTGGAAAACACACTTTTAGGTTTTACACCTAATTTCTTTTTAAATGTAGATTTTTGAGAGATAAATTTGTAAAGTCTTAATAAACAGATTATTAATGCTTATTTTTGATATGAACTATTTGTTATCTTCTCAAGATTAATTCCTAATAAAGAATTAATCTGTGATCAAGAATAGACATTTCACATTATTGGGATACTATGGACAATAGAAAATTACTGAAACTCGGCATACTGGTTGTCTTTCTGATTGTAGGGATCAGCGCTTGTAATGAGCCTGAAGACCCTCAGTTGAGGGAGGTAACGGTAAGTCTTACAGAGGAAAACAGAAATTTTTTATTCAATACCAGTGCTGCAAGATCTAAAGCCAGGTCTAATGGTATTGGTGGTCCTGCTGGATTTATTTTCAGACTTGGTGGCGGTGTGTTTTCACCCGAAGGGAATGGGAGAAGTGCTGAAAAACATAGTCCGCTACTTACAATGAGGCAATTGGTTTCAGGAGGGATTGACAGCAAAGCCTGGAGAACGATTACCTTAAGTGAGACTACTCCCAATGAATTACCGGATTGTGTAAAAGAATCATTCATAGAAAATTCCGATGGCTCATATACCTACATTCTGGATTTCGGTAGTGGCTGTGATTTGTTTGGTGATTTTTTTAAAGGGAAGCTGATAGAAAAAGGATTGTATGGAAAGGCTTCTTTCACAGCAAATGTTGAATATCAAGGTTTTGGAACAGATTTCTGGGAAGTAAACGGAACCTACAATTATGAAGGTTTCTGGGAATTTCCCAAAGATGCTCAGGACTCTCTTGAATTCGACTGGAAGGCAGAATTTTTGTACAGCTACGATATGGAGGAAACTTACCTTGACGAGGATGATACTTTTTCTCTAACCACCAGCGGTAACGGTAAAGAAATTTTGAATGACGAGGGATTTACGATCGTTAATCTCGAAAACATTGTGACTTATGATACTGGAGAGCAGTTTTCATCAGTGGTGAATGTACCTCTTCATTTGGACTATAGCTGTGGCGAAGAGATTTTTATTTTTGTGAGTGGGGAAGAGTCAGGGAAATACACATTTGGGGACGTTTCAGCAGAGTATTCCATCAATTATGGCGATGGGGATTGCGATAACCTCATTATTGTTCTGGAGAATGGAGAGGAGTATGTGATTGATTTAGATGAGGTATATAACGAATTGGATGAAAATGCTGATGAGGATTAATAGTCTAGTCTAAATCAGAAAAGATATGAATGTCATCGGTCTGCCAACTGATGACTTTTTTTATTGCTACATTTCCACATGGAAAATTTGCTGAGAGAAATATCTGCCTGTCAAATCTGTAAAGACTCACTTGAATTAGGCCCCAGACCTGTTTTATCAGCGGCCGAAAACAGTAAAATCATTATCATCGGTCAGGCACCCGGACTGGCAGTTCATCAATCAGGTGTTCCCTGGGATGATAAGAGTGGTGATAACCTCAGGATGTGGATGGGAGTATCAAAAGAAGAGTTTTACAATCCGGAAAACATTGCTATTCTACCTATGGGTTTTTGCTACCCGGGGAAAGGGAAGTCCGGAGATCTTCCTCCCAGAAAAGAATGCGCTCCGCAGTGGCACCATCTGATATTGAGTAAAATGAATCAAGCAGACCTGGTATTACTGATTGGGAATTATGCCCAGAAGTATTATTTGAAAGAGCAGCTAAATAGTAATCTTACTGATACTGTCAGGGACTTTAGAGCCTATTTGCCCAATTATTTTGTGCTGCCTCATCCGTCACCGCGTAACAACATCTGGCAAGCTAAAAACCCTTGGTTCAAAGCAGAGGTATTGCCTGAATTGCAATTTCAAATTGGGATTATTTTGAGAGGAACAAATAAAGGCGATTAGGAAATAGTCAGTAAGTCCTTCGCGCTTTGTATCGCTGATTCAGACATATTCTCACCGCCGATCATTTTGGCGATGTTTTCAATTCTCTCATCGTCAGACAGCTTCTTCATGCGACTAACAGATCTGGAGGAGGCATTGTCCTTGTATACAAAGTAATGTGTATCGGCACCAGCGGCAAATTGAGGTAAATGACTGATTGAAATAATCTGATGACTTTCAGACATAGACTTCATGAGGCTAATCATTTTCAAAGCTATTTCACCTGAAACACCCGTGTCGATTTCATCAAAAATCATGGTTGGCATGGCATTTTTTTCTGCTATCAGAGATTTGATGCAAAACATCAGACGCGAAAATTCTCCTCCTGAGGCAACATTTTTCAATGGTTGCGGAGATATGCCCTTATTGGCACTGAAAAGCAAATTTATCTGGTCTTTCCCCAGTTTGGTAGGTTCAATTTCGTGGTGTTCTACTGAAACAGTCGCTTCCGGCATGCCTACTTTTTGCAGTAACTTTATCAGTCTTTCACTTAATACAGGAAAAATCTTCTGTCTGGATTTACTCAGTGTATCAGCCTGTTTGTCCAAATGCGTTTTAGCAATTTTCAGATCATTTTCTGCTTTTATCAGAGCCTCATCAAAGTTTTCAACTTTTCCTACTTTGTCTTCAAGCTCAGCCTGCAGTGCCAGTAAGTCAGAGATCTCTTTGGTGACGTGTTTTTGCAGTAGTCTGTTGAGCAAATCGACACGTTCGCGGACCAAATGAAGCTCTTCCGGGTTTACTTCAATGTCACTTTCATAGTTGCGCGTTTCATTGATGATGTCCGACAATTCGATCTGTACACTTTGTAGTCTTTCAAACAAGTTTTCATATTCTTTGCTGAAGTTTTTGACCGATTTAATCTCAATTAAAAAACTGTTGATTGCTTCAGATGCTGAGTATTCACCTTCGTCTGCCACCGCAAGTGCCTGATTAAACTTGGTTTTGATTTCTTCTCCGTTTTCAAGAATTTCCAGTTGCTCTTCAAGGGATTTTAGTTCACCTTCTTTCAGGTCAGCAGAGAGGAGTTCGTCCAGTATGAATTTGTTGTAATCTGATTCTTTGTTGAGTTCAGCCTGCTCATTTTTTAGTCGATTGACGAGATTTTTCTTTTCAATATAGGTATTAAAAGCAGATTTATACTGTTTCAGTGCCGGGCCTGTATTGCCAAACTGATCAATGATATTTAACTGAAAGCCTGATTCTGATAGTAATAATGTATCGTTTTGAGAATGAATGTCTACTAGAATTGCGCCTATCTTTTTGAGAACATCCAGGGTAGTGGGTGTATCATTTACAAAAGCTCTTGATTTACCTGCCGAGGTGATTTCTCTCCTGATGATACACTCTTCCTGATAGTCTAAATCGTGCTCATCAAAAAATGAATTCATTTCAAATTCACCAATGCTAAAAGTACCTTCTACAATGCATTTACTGCCTTCATTGAATAGTGCCTTTTTATCAGCTCTATTACCGATCAAAAGACCTAATGCACCAAGCATAATAGATTTACCTGCACCAGTTTCACCAGTAATTACATTGAGTGCCTGAGATGGAGACATTTCAAGGTGTTCTATCAACGCATAGTTTTTGATCAATAAATGCTTAATCATGAATAATGTGAAGGTAATGTATTTGAAGCAAAAAAGAACTGGTGCAAAAATTACTTTTTATTGGATAATTAGCAATTATTCTGAGAGCCTAATGTAATTAATTCTCAAGAATAGGTTTATATCTGTCTACATTACTAGGGTCAAGGGTAGTTAATACGTTGTAAACATTTCTTCTGGTACTGAGATCACCTTCGGAGAAGATATTGATCAGCTCATCTTCTTTTGCATCCATAAATGCCTGCATAGCAATCGTTCTTGGACGAATTTTATTGGCTACTTCAAGGTTTTTAATAGCTTCAGCAATCTTTTTACGGGTGTCTTCCGGTTTGGAAAGCATGACATCAAGCCCTTCTCTGTAATATGCATAGGTGAGGTCTCTGAGGGAGGTAAGCTGAGGACTGATCAGGTTTTCTGCCAGCCAATACCTGTTTCTGATGCTGTTAAACTGATCCCAACCCTTAAACCCTGATCTTTGTGCATTGTTGACAACTTCCCATGCTTTTTGAAAGTATACATCACCACCTTTCGGGCTGAATGAATCATAATCGTACCCGATGATGATAAATGCGTAGTAGGCTAGTAATGAAGCCAGGTTAGACGTAAAAGTGTTTTGATCAAAAATGATACTTTGTGCTTCGGCAAATTCAAACTCCCAATCTTTGTCTGCGAAATTAAATACAATCGATTCATAATCAGTGCCGTAGATCGGCCTTGCTGATACAATCTGAACGGTAGCACTGTAAATACCTGCAGATGGATTGATG
>JBCBHL010000134.1:0-17659 GCA_038525605.1 Bacteroidota bacterium | reverse complement strand
ACCAGTTTTTCCTAAAGCTGGTTATTCAGTTATCGTTACGATGACCGAAACCGAATGGTTGCGAAAAGAGTGCCTGGTTCAGACTGGATGTACATGATTTATGACAACAGAGATCGACTGGTGCTCACGCAAGATGGAAATCAGGGTTTAGGCGATGTAGAGAGAGTAGATGGCGAACTGGTGATAGACCGATACATGGGCAAGAGTTATAAGCTCAATTCAGGAGCGAAACTGAAGATTAAACCTGTCTCAGGCAAGTTTACATTTAGTTCCAGTCCTGGTAAGAAATTCAAGGCGTCATTCAGTGATTTTACTGCTAATCAGAAATGGATTTTTACCAAATATGATGAGCTGGACAGACCTGTTGCAACTGGTTTTTACTACGACAGTGATCCGATTGATTCGGTTAGAGCAAAGGTAGCGGCCATTACGGACTTTGAAGAATCATTTACCGGAACTGGTGCCATGCAGGGCTATGATAATACCGCCTTTCCTTCTAATGTTTCAGGTGAAGATTTGCTTTCTGTTACTTACTACGATGATTATGTTTTCCATAATGAGCCAGCCAGACCAAAAGCAAAAGGATTGCCGACTGGTGCTAAAACTCGTGTTTTGGGGACAGATAAGTGGTTGACCAGCATTACCTATTACGACGACAGATTAAGGCCGATCAGCATGGTGACTGACAATCACCTTAGTGGACAGGACATCGTCAATACGACCTACCGCAATGCCATTTCCGGAATAGTGTTGGAAACGGAGATGATCCATAGCAGTAAATACTTATCTCAACCATTGAAAACTGTTGAGACTTATACTTATGATCATATGGATCGGCTATTGACTGTTGACCAGGAAATATTTGAGGGGACAACGAGCAAGGGAACAGTGAGACTGGTGACCAATACATATGATGAACTTGGTCGATTGCAGGCGAAAGACCTGAATAGCGGGGCTCAGACTATTGATTATGAATATAACATCAGAGGTTGGTTAACGAAGTTGAACAATGGGACCGACCTGATGGGAACGGATCAGTTTGGGATGCAGTTAAAATACGATTCTGCCGGACAATATAATGGAAACATTGGTCAGATGAGTTGGAGAAACCTGGGTGGCAGTGTGAATTCAAATAAGGCTGTTCAGACTTTTACTTACAGCTATGATCCGCTGAATAGGTTGAATAGTGCGATTTATTCCAATGCTGGTAAAAATAATCATTTCAATGTAAGTGGAATCACCTATGATGGCAATGGGAATATTAAAACCTTGTCAAGAAGGGAAAATAATGCTATTTTAGATTTGTTGATTTACCGCTACGATGGTAAAGGAAATCAGCTCACCGGCGTAGACGATGGCGGTGATAAAGTTAATGGCTTCAAGGATGATACTTCCGACATAGGCGATGAGTATAGCTATGATGCAAATGGTAACATGATACTGGATCTTAACAAGGAGATTTCCAGTATTTCATATAATCATTTGAATTTACCTGAGGTGGTACGATTTGAAAGTGGCAAGTATGTAAAATATCAGTATGATGCTGCGGGTATCAAGCTTCAAAAGATAGCAGGTTTACCGGATACAAACGGAAACATCGTAGAAACCACCACGGATTATGTGGGGGGTAAACATTATGTTAACGGAGCGCTGGAGTTCTTTCAGCATGCTGAAGGAAGAGTAGTGACCAGTGGAGGTACTTATGCTTATGAATTTAACCTGACTGATCATCTGGGCAATGTAAGAGCAAGTGTAGATGCGAATGGTAACGTTATACAGCGGGATGACTATTATCCGTTTGGGAGTACGTTCCAGCACTTCAATATAGGTGATGAGAATCAGTATAAGTTCAATGGGAACGAGGTTCAGGTAGAAATACCAAACACAGCAGATTTCAATGCCAGATTCTATGATAATAGCTTGGGAAGGTTTATGATGGTAGATCCATTGGCTGATGATCCTAAGCAACTAGACCAATCGCCGTATCAGTTTGGATGGAATAATCCTACTAACTTGAATGACCCAACTGGATTAAAACCTGGGATGTGTTGTGGAAACTGGGAGGTAAGGATAAACAAGAGAATGAATCCGGGAAACTACAATCATGAGATACCTCCTGCACTTGAGAATAGCTGGCAGTTTAAGACTATTAAGTATGGTCTAATGGGGATGGTTGCTATTCCAACGGCAATTTATACTGGTGAGTATATTGCTGCTAACTATGTGAATCTACTTTTTAACCCTGTGGTTCACAATGAAGTTGCTGCTGGAATTTATGGAGCTTTTATGGATGATGAGTGGGCAGTTCCTGCTGTTTCAGATAATGCAACAAGAGGGCTAAGGCGATTAGCAGGTCATGGGGTCTTAGATGTAACAAAATTAGGGGATGATGGCTATAGAATTGGGGGAAGACTAGTTAAAGAAGGAATCAGATCTATAGGAGATGTGAAAATTACAAATGAAGGGATATCGACAATTAAAAGCCATCTATCTAGACCCGAGCTAGATTTTGCTGCTGGTAATGAGGTAATGATAGGAAGACTTGAGCAGATATTTTCAGGTAAATTAAAGGCAACAGAACAGGACTTATATTTTTACTCACATGAACTCACAGAGTATAACCTAATGAATCAAGGTTATAGTTACGATGAAGCGCATTCTGTCGCCGCTAAAGCTTATGGAGTTAAGGCTAAAGAAGAGGTAGATACTTTTTATACTCAAGAAGCTCAAAAAGCGTCAGATGATTATTTTTTAAATAATTTAGATAAATAATGGAATTAGAGAATCAATGGTACAACGAGATGAGGGCTTATTTAATGCAAGACGCATATAGTGCGGAAGAGTTTTTTTTACTTTCTCGTAATGATTTAAGGATGTCCGAATTTATTAGAAAAAGAATAATATATGAAGGGAAGGAGTTAGTTAAAAGTAACCAATTGATAAAAGACAAAATGTTGGCTAAAGTAAAGTCGTACATCAATCTTTATGATAGACAATCATAATGTCAAATTAGCTGATAAATAAAGTTAGAGAAACCAGTTCCATAGATGGAGCTGGTTTATTGCTTTAAGTTTTTTAGGTAGTGAGTGCATTATGCTGGTTTGTGATTAGTGTATCATGGTGTTTTAAATCTTTGTTTAGTCGGTCAATTTTACCTTCATACTTCATCAATGAAATGTGTTCTTTGGTTCTGCTGGATTAACTTACCTCCAAATTGCAATCTGTTCGCATTGTAGGAGATGGATTTGATTTTTCAAAAACGAGATAAATGAGTGTAGTTACAAATGTTATAATTGCTTTTTCTGCTTCTGAGAATGAGGCTGAGAGATTGAATGATATTCATAAATTTCAATATAATAATCAGCCTTTCCGGATAGTTTCTGTAAATGATTCTAAGTTACAAAAAGGTTGGTATGGTGGGACTAAATATTTGGAAACAAACATATTGATTGGAGCTTACAATCATCTTAATTTAAAAGATTTAATCCAGCATATGAGTACTATTGATTGGGAAGAACCTGAAGATGTTCAGGTAATAGTTAAGGAACAAAATGATGATCGCTTCCGGATAATAAATTTGTTTCCAAGTTAAAATTAATCGTAATAATAAGAAATATTAACCCAGCTAGCGTTTGTTTTTAACGAGCTTGGTTGATGAAATCAGGTATCTGTTACTGTAGTGGTAGCAGGTTTTATCCTCTACTGATTCCGTCATGACTTAGTTGAGAGAGTCTTAGATGTTAATGAGGCAAGTAAGGTAAATAGCGACTTGTCAAAAAATGGAAATTCAATCAATCTTTCTGAATTTTAAAAGTAATGAATAGGATATATGATCAAATTGATTATTTAGGCGGAAGCCCAAGGGTTGCAGGTAGAAGATTAACTGTTTATGACGTTGTTGCAGGCCTAGGTACATATGGAATAGATCAGGATTACTGGAATGACTATGTGAATGACTTTGATATTACGGTTGAGCAAGCCAAGCAAAGTCTGGAATATTGTCGTACCCAACAATGCGAAGTAGATAAACCTAAGTATTTCTGTCATAGATGTAGATTGCGAACAATTCAAGATGGTGATGAGATACCACAGGATGAGATCGAAGAATTTGATATTAAATGTTTTAATAAATCCGAAAATTCTCGTTTTTACTTGAACTCGGAGAACGAAGAACTTACAGAAGAGTATGGTATTGAAACGTGGCGGTTTGCTGAGGTATTATCGAGGGAGATGAAATTTAGCTAGCACGCTGTCTTTGACGCGTGCGGAGAATGAAAAGAGAGACCTGTTATCAGAGTTTGTAGCTGGTTTTTTACTTTAGTGTGCTTAATTCAGTGAGTTCAGTATGCTAGTTTAGATACCTTTGATACTTAAAAAGCATCAGATAATTTTTTTAAGTAGTTTAGATTAATAGTGTAAATAAAAATACAATGGTATAATGAAATGAGGTCATATCTACTTCAAAAAGAATACAATGCTTTGAAGCTACATGCACTGGTCGTTAATAATCCGGAGATGGCCCAGTTTATTCGACAAAGAATTCTTTATGAAGGAAAAGAAATGGTGAAATCTGGGGCTATTGATAAAGCCGAAATGCAAGGTAAAATACAGTCATATATTAGTCTACATGATCAACAGTCGTAATATTTAACTCAGCTAGCGCGCTGTCTGTGACGCGTACAGAGAATGAAAGTAAATGCCAACTTCAGTAATGGAGTTGGTTTTTTCGTTTAAGAGAAAGCTTGCTTAGTCTTGAAGTTCTGAATTACGTTATCGATCGGGAAGAAAAGTTTTTGTTTAGTATCGACATCAAGACTTTCAATACCCTCAATTCTTTTTGTGAATTTCTTTCTCCTGTTTAGCATTCTGGTTTCTCATTTGGCAAACATAAAAGCAGCAGAATTCAAATAAAATTTTAAAAAATATTTTTCCTCTTTAAACTCCTTTGTAACCCTGTTTTGCGAATTCCGTAACGAAATTACTGGTAAAAAGTTGTGATTTGGCTTGATTGTTGTTGCTGTTGGCTTTAGTTAACTGGTAATTCATTAAACCCTAACCGTCATGAAGAGATTTCTACTACTATTGATACAATTCACCCTTGCTACTAACCTGCTTGCACAACGTTACATTCAGAAAGGTGTTCCCTCAGCTTCTCCAGATTTCCGACTTGAAAATGAATATTCTCCACTACAATTCAGAATGCAGCAGCAAGATTCATTGGAGAACATTACAACAATTACTTATCAGGAAAGATTTGAAACTACCAACTGGCAATATCCTGAATTGACATTCATGCCTGAGGGTGTTGGTCAATTTGCGGGAGATATCAATGGAGATGGTATCGATGACCTGGTAAGACCTTATTATTGGGTTTTTGACCTTGAAGCGGAGAATCCATCAGATAAAGTGCACAGGTCATTGGTGTTTTATGGCGGAACGGAGCGAAAACTGTTTCCTGATGATTATATCGATATCTACCTGGAGCCGATCGGGGATGTGAATGGTGATGGTTTTTCAGATGCTTTGGGACGCGATACGGACCGGTCATACGATTTGTATCAGGGATCAGCAAATGGTTATCAATATGCAGGAGATTTTGCATTAAATCTGGATGATTATGGATATGATGTTCCTTTCAATGATTACAATGGTGATGGTTTTGATGATTTGTTATTTTATCAATCATTGTATGATTCGGGAACGGTCTACAATGTAATGTTTGGAAGTGCAGACGATTTTGGAAAAGAGGTTCATCGCTACTTTGTTCCCGGAAAAAGCGGAAGAGCTATTTATGTGCAATTTAGTGGGAAGAATCTGGTCTATGATTTCGTGGTAGAAGGAGGAGAGAAAAGGCAGCTGGCTTATACCGCTTACGAGCTTAACCCTGATTTCTCAGAACCTATTTTGAGATTTAGCGGTACCTATGACATCAGCAATTACGATCCATCGTTCATTGACAAACAGGCTATCTCTGCCAATAAGGACAACATGGAAGATGTGCTGATTTACTTCAGGAACAAGCCGGAATATACAGGAGTTAATCTGCTATTAATGAATAGTAAAGAGGGGCTTACTGATACAATCCTTGATTTGTCAACGGATAAAGAGTGGGCAGTATTGGGAGATGTCAATGCTGATGGACTGACTGATTTTATCTGTGAATACACCGATTCAACAGGTACAATTGGAGTTGCTTCGGCTAATCCTGATTATAAAATCAATCTGGATGAAGAACTAGCTTTTGATGTTCATCGCAGAAACTCCATTTCCGCCTGGGATGGATATTTCTTTGGCGATATCGATGGAGATGGATTCGATGATTTTCAGCTATACATTTCAAATGAGTTGACCAGAGGAAATAGAACCTTCTACGGTAGTTCCACTGCAGCGCTGGAGCGAAAAGAGGATGTTTTATATCTTAAAACTGATTTTTTCCCGGATCCTGAATTTAGAAGTAGCAGAGCCTTAAAGGATTGGAATAATGACGGATGGGAGGACTTTGCCATTCTATATGCCAATAGAATAGACATACATTATGGAGGAGATGAAATGACTGTTCCCAAGTTTACAATTTCGGTTGATAAAAGCCATTTTGCTACAGAAATGGCAATCGGTGATTTCACTGGGGATGGTTTCGAAGATATTGCATTAACAGTCAGGTATTTTACTGATGCAGGAAGTCAAAAGGAGGTTCATTTTTACTATGGATCAAAAAATCCGGATACTCAAGTTGATCACATCATTAAATCGCCTTTGTCCGAATCGAGTTATAGTTTTACAATGAGTGTTTCGAACATTGGAGATTTCAATGGCGATGGTATTGATGATATCGCAACAGTTTCGACTGGTTGGCCAGAGGCCTTCATATTCTTGGGAGGGAGTTCTATTTCTGAGATGGAGCCAGATATTATCATTGACCTGCCTTCTATTTATGATCAATTTGATGGTGGCAGATCCAACAGTATTCCTTTATTTAGTTATTTCCTTCATAACGTTGGCGATCTCAACGGAGATAATATTGACGATCTGGTAATCTCCGCATTGGATTATGAAATAGAAGGTGCTGATAGACAAAGCTGGGGTACAGCTGGTGGAGGGGTTGCTATAATATATGGCAAAAGAAAATATGAGGATATCCTGAAACCGGACTTATACCTTGTCCAAAAAGACCTGGTGATAAACGAAAGATTAGAGTCTTTCGGCTGGCATTTGACCGGAGCGGACTTCAACGGTGATGGATACAACGATCTGATAGTCATGCCAGAACATTTTTCTAAGAAAGAAAATGAGCTTGAAGCCATCAATGGAGTCTTTATCTATCATGGCGGTCCCGATTTTGATGAGGTAATAGATAATTCATTTAAGCTACCTTCAGCACCTTTTGGTGGATCAGGTGAGTACCTTGCTGAATTTCGTGGAGAGTTGATCAGAATTCCTGATCTGGATAAAGATGGTTCAGACGAATTATTAGTAACTACCAGTATAAGAAACAGAAATGCGGCGCTGTTTATGGGAGGTGAGACATACGATTTTGAGGCTGATGCCATCCTGCAAAGTCCGAATCAATATTTTTCATTGGGAGTTCAGAACAGGTATGTGAATATTCAAAACAGAAGTGCTTTAGGAGATTTTAATAATGATGGCAAACTTGAAATCGTATTGCCTCAAATGGAAGATGGTTTCAGTAAAAACGATCCTGTCTATATTTTCCCTCTGGAAGTACCTGCTTATAAAACACAAAATATCTATTTTGAAAAGATCGAATCGATCAACAATACGACTATTTCTTATGAGTTGATAGCTGGATCGACCTCTGGCTTACCTGTGTCGTACGAGGTGGTTGAAGGCCCTGTGATTGTGGTGGGCAATATGCTGAAGTTCAATGGAGAAGCTGGCAAGGTAGAGATCAAGGCAATGCAGGAAGGGAATGATGAATTCTTTCCGGCAGAGTCGATCACTCAAAGTTTTGAAATTGTCAAAGTTTCGGATAATGCAACGAGTGCCATTCCTGAGTTAACTGCTTTTCCGAATCCTGTAAAAGACTGGGTTTGCATAAGATCAGAGGATTTAAGCAGTGAACAAATAGATTTTATTCAGATCATGACAGTATCAGGTCAGTTTGTGAGACAAGTGGAACAATATGAGCAATTTGGAGACATCCTAACTTTTGATATGAGTCAATTAAAAAATGGTGTTTATTTAATCAATATTCAGTCGCACTCGGAAAAAGTATTGCTAAGGGTAGTGAAAGAATGATATTTTAAATAATGGATTGAATTGAAAGTAATTCATTGAACAATTATTGATTACGGTGGCTTTTTGTTTAATGCAAGAAGTCTGGAGCTTCGGAAATGAAAACAATGATATTGTAGAGACTGTTTTAACTGACAGTCTCTTTTTTATGACTATTGAAAATTGAGAGATGTTTCAACTCTCGCGGAGGAGTCTGTAGTGTCTGATCGGGAGAAACTTACCTAAAAGAAGTAAAATTCTTTAATTCCTTTCAAAAACAAATTCTGTTCCCGGATCACCAGAACTAATTGGAATATATAGCTCCTTTGTTTCTGTATTGTATGGAATGAAACCTTTAGTATCTAGAAAAAAGTCAATGAAGTCATCTGATTCGACGTTCATCCCAGCGTCAGAAACACTGGTGATGGTAAAACTTTGCATATCGTCATCATCATAGTTTATCATGAGCTTAAAGTCTTTTGAAATAGAAAGATTGATCGGCGTCTGATCAGGCATATCATTAATCTGATTTCTGATAGATGAGAGCTTCCAGTCACCAATAACTGCTGTAGTATGTAAGGTAATGAAGCTATCACCATTTGCCTCAAATATATTATCTCCCCAATTGCTCCAAACACCGTCTGCTGTGAAAATATCTGCATAGACCTTTTGCCCATTCACCAACCCGATACTACTTAGGTCTTCTTTGCCCTCTTCATCAAAGCTTCCAGAAAATATTTCATTTGATTGATTGACCCAATCTGACTCATTTTCATAAACTATGATCATCAAATCAGTAAAGGAATTTGTCTTTGCGAATTCTTCGTCGGGATTAACTGTGATCCTGAGAAATGGTTTAGGTAACTCGTCTTCAGAGTCACCACACGCAAATAGAACCAGACTCAAAAGAACAAAAACAAAATATTTACTCATCATCAAAGTATTAAAAATTAAGGCTGCAATTATATCATTTAATAATTTATTGAGCAAAAGATTTTCACTGGTAAAACCATATTGTTACCTGACATATTTCTGAATTTACACTGTTACATGAATGGAAATTTATCGAGCATTTGAGGAGCGATTGTTATAAAATAAGAGGTATAGCTTTAAGAGTCAACAATTGGCATGACATCTGAGTGGTTTTATTGGACTTCCATGACTTAGATTCTCATGATGGTTCTTGTAAGGATGTCTTAATTCTCATATTTTCAGCAAATTTTAACCTTCAAGAATAAAGCTCTACCAATACTTTTCTTGTAATCAAGGTCAACAATTTGCCAAAATGCCCTGAGCAATCTCTTTGATGGCGGCAGATAACTATCAAAATAGAAGAACAAATACTGTCATTATCAAAACAAACAAAAATGATGATGCCTACTTCAAGTCTGATTTTTTAGTTTTATTATCTGTTTATTTTATTCCGTTTTTAAACCTTACTAAAGTGAAAAATCAAGTGTTTCATTTATCTATTTTCGTTTCAAGGTGGTGCCGAAAAGCCTGAAAAAGAGTAGGATAACTTAACAATTCATTTATTATGAGCAAGAAAACACTTAATCTCGAAAGCCTAAAAGTAGCTAGTTTTGTCACTGACATTCAAAAGGATTCTAAAGATACTGTTAAAGGTGGATTCCCCTCCTGGGAGGTCACAGGCTGTACGGGTGTTTGCTGTGGAACTCTTACACCTTCCGGTCATTCCGGTGCATATGGCGACCAATGTAGGTCTGAATATCCTAATTGTGGTCCATTGCAAGATTATTGATTTTACATACCTTCACCGAATCAATTTTGAAGCTGCTCATCATCTATATTAGCTGGTTGATGGCAATTAGATGGCTACCTTGTAAAGGAACATTAGATGTATGTAACTGAGTCCATTAAAAAACCCTGACTACCGATAGCTATCGGTACATCAGGGCTTTTTTTAATCTATGATTTAGGGTAAATGATCTCTGTTTCCCGGAAGCTTTATATCAGGTCGCGACACTGATTGTTCAAAGCTTCAATGCTTACAGAATCGTCAGCATTATTTTTTATCATCTACCTCTTCGTATTCCACATCGGAAACGCCATCATCGTCAGAAGATGCTTCCGCACCACCCGATGCTGCGCCACCAGTAGGATCAGCTCCCGCAGCATCGCCTGCAGCCGCACCTTCCTGAGCTGCGTACATTTCCTGAGAAGCATTCTGCCATGCAGTGTTAATTTCCTCCATTGCGGCATCAATTGCAGCCAGATCCTGACTCTTGTGAGCCTCTTTCAACTTAGAAAGTGCACTTTCAATAGCAGTTTTGTTTGGCTCAGAAAGCTTGTCGCCAAACTCTTTCAATTGCTTTTCAGTCTGGAATACCATGCTGTCAGCCTGATTGATTTTGTCAACTTTTTCTTTTTCAGCCTTATCAGCATCAGCATTAGCCTGAGCTTCCTGCTTCATCTTTTCGATTTCCTCATCAGTTAATCCTGAAGAAGCTTCGATCTTAATTTTCTGCTCTTTATTAGTACCCTTATCTTTTGCAGATACATTCATAATACCGTTCGCATCGATATCAAAAGTAACCTCAATCTGAGGAACACCTCTTGGTGCTGGCGGAATATCAGACAAGTGGAACCTTCCAATCGTTCTGTTGTATTTCGCCATATCTCTTTCTCCCTGCAATACGTGGATTTCCACTGAAGGCTGATTGTCAGCAGCAGTAGAGAAAGTCTCAGATTTTTTAGTAGGAATAGTCGTATTCGCTTCAATCAATTTGGTGAATACACCACCCATTGTTTCGATACCTAGAGATAGCGGAGTAACATCAAGAAGTAATACATCTTTTACTTCACCTGTTAACACACCACCCTGGATAGAAGCTCCAATGGCAACCACTTCGTCAGGATTCACACCTTTTGATGGCTTCTTGCCAAAGAATTTCTCAACTTCCTCCTGAATTTTAGGGATACGTGTCGAACCACCTACTAAAATTACTTCGTCAATTTCTCCCACGTCAATTCCTGCATCACCTAAAGCATCCTTCACTGGGTTCATCGATCTTTTTACCAAATCATCAGCCAGCTGCTCAAACTTAGCTCTTGATAAAGATTTTACCAGGTGCTTAGGAATACCGTCCACAGGCATGATATATGGCAGGTTGATCTCAGTGCTGGTAGAAGAAGATAACTCGATCTTTGCTTTCTCAGCAGCCTCTTTCAATCTCTGTAATGCCATCGGATCTTTTCTCAGATCGATACCTTCATCGTTCATGAACTCATCAGCCAGCCAGTTAATGATTACAGAGTCGAAATCATCACCACCCAGGTGAACATCACCATTTGTAGAAAGTACCTCAAATACACCGTCACCTAATTCCAGGATAGAGATGTCGAATGTACCACCTCCTAAATCATATACGGCAATTTTAAGATCCTTATTCTTTTTATCCATTCCATAAGCCAGTGCAGCAGCAGTAGGCTCATTGATAATTCTTTTTACTTCAAGGCCTGCAATAGCTCCGGCCTCTTTAGTTGCTTGTCTCTCTGCATCATTGAAATATGCAGGTACAGTAATGACAGCTTCGGTTACTTCCGTACCCAGATAATCTTCTGCTGTAGACTTCATCTTCTGAAGAATCATAGCAGATAGTTCCTGAGGAGTGTAGTTTCTGTCACCAATTTTTACTCTCACTGTGTCGTTAGAACCACTCTCGATATTATATGAGATGTTTTTCATCTCTTCAGTAACATCAGAGTATGTCTTACCCATAAACCTTTTCACTGAAGATATTGTGTTCACAGGGTTAGTGATCGCCTGTCTTTTTGCAGGATCTCCAACTTTTCTCTCCCCCTTACCATTATCCAGGAATGCAACGATAGATGGTGTAGTTCTGCGTCCTTCACTATTAGGAATGACCACTGGCTCATTACCCTCCATAACCGCCACACAAGAATTGGTAGTACCTAAGTCTATTCCAATAATTTTTCCCATGTTAGTCTATATTTATCTTTTGTTAATTAATTCTTTTTACTACTTGTCAACCTTTGTTTATCAATGGATGTGCCAATTATATTTTAATGACACAATGACAGAGTTTGTGTCATATGCCTACGTAAGGCAGTCATTTGTCTATATTTTTTGGCAGTTCTGAACTGCTGTTTTACGAAGGAAAGTTACATTTTGTCAACATATGCAGCCGTAATCTGTGTGAATGATAAATTACGGATCTGATACACAAATTAGTCTTTAATAGCTCTCAAGCAAGAAACTTTTGTGATAGCATCTCAACTTATTGCTGGCTGACATAATGTATTCCCAGGCTCTCCACCTGTTCATTAAGATATTTGGCAAGCTCTTCCAGTTTTAAGGAAATTCCGTAAATGTCCTGTGAGATGTGGGAATTATTACCAGCATTTTCAGCGAGAGATTTTAGAGAGGTATCTACATTGGCAACAGATTCATTCTGAGAGTTACCAGATTGGGTAATTTCTTCAATAAGCGACGCAGATTTTTCTACCTCCGGTACAAACTTTAAGATCAGATCGCTCACGCGCTGCGTTTCTGAAACTCCTGTTTCTGTTGCGTGCTGTATATCTTTGGACGCCAACTCACTTTTTTCTGCAAGTTTTCTGATTTCGTTGGCAATTACCGAAAAGCCGTTACCAAAATCACCGGCCCTTGCAGCTTCGACAGAAGCATTTAATGCAAGAATATTGGTCTGGCGAAAAATGTCCTCCAAAACAGCTGTCTTCTCGGAAATAGACTTGATGTTTTTTACATGAGATTTAACAGTAGCTTCTATGTCTTTTAGCTTTTCCACAGTTTGCTGACTGATCTGACTGCTGACGAAGGCATTTTCAGAATTTTTCAGTGAATGTTCCAGAATACTTTCGATATCCGATTCTATAGTTTTCGCAGCGGTGAGCTGGTTTTTAGCCTCGGCAGTCAGCAGACCTGATTTGTTTTTTAGTCCGGAACCGGATTTTAGCAGTTCATCAATATTTCCTTTCAGTAACTCTATGGCCTTGCCAATCTCTGTATTTTTATGATCTACTTCTTCTTTCAGAATTTTCTTATGCCTCTGAAGGGTGCCGATTCGCCACCTGAAAATGGCAAACAAAACCATCAAAATAAATGCTACTGCAAATACCTTCAGCCATAGGTTTTGCCACCAGGGAGGTACAATCTTAACAACAAGGACTGCACGACAATTAATACTCTCGCAACCCCTTGTTTTAACTTCAATTTCGTAGGTGCCGGGTTCCAGGTAACTGAAATCCAATGAGTTTTTTTCACCAATGAATGTCCAATCATCCGTTACATTCTTAAGTCTGTACAAGTAGTTTAAGGAAGATTGTACTTCGCCATTGAGCACTGCAAAATTAACTTTGAAACTGCTTTGCGTATATTCAAGTGTAATTGCTTCATTTCTTTCTAAACTGAGCTTGATCAGAGAATCTGCTTTAAGCGAATAGTTTTGTGTTAGAGAAAAATCCGTGAAGAGTAGTTTGTCGCTTTCTTTTTGAATGTCCAGGTTATCAATACTTAATTTTTGAAATCCGATGGTGCTGATAAAATATACCTCTCTGCTGTGTTTACTGGCAAAACCGTGGATTAAATTGGGATCGATGAAACCATCTTTTTCACCGAAGCTTATAAACTGATCAAGTGAGGCATCATAAACGGAGGCTCCATTATGAGTTACAACCCAAACCTGACCATCTGAATCGGTCATGAGCTCTTCTATCATGGCATCAGCCAGTCCGTCTTTTTCAGTATAAACTTTAAAGTTCCCTGCTCTGTCAGTCATTTTTGCTACGCCACCGGAAAAGCCAACCCATACATTGTCAGCGCCATCGACAGCTACAGCCAAAACGCTGTTGTTGGGCAATGATTTGGGATTGCTGTTGTCCTGATAAAATGATCGGAATTCATTATTTTGAAATCGGCTTAGCCCTCTTCCCGTCGCAATCCAGACGGCTCCCTCCGAGTCTATTTCCATATCGTTGACTCTATTGTCCGCAAGGGTGGTTTCTTTGTTGATATTACTTTCCCGGAAGGTCTCAAATTTTCCTGTTTCATAAGAGTATTTCGAAAGACCATTTTTTCTGCCACCGAAAAGAATATCGCTGGAAAGGTCCTCCACCATGCAGGTAATTGACGGATCGTGTACTCCGGAAGGATTATTACGGTCATAGGAAAAGTGTGTAAAGGTGCCATCGGCGGCTAAAAGATTTAAGCCGTCGTTAATGGGGCCGAACCACATATTCCCCTTTCGATCACCATATATAGCATCAATTCTGTTGGAGGTAAGGTAATTTTCAAATCCATCACCGTAATTACTAATATCTCCGTTTTTGTATTTGCTGACTCCTTCATTAGTCGCAATCCATATGGCAGTATCCTTGTCTACAAATACTTTCAGTACGTTATCCATCGGAATCAAACCTTCATCCACATAATCGCTGGCGAAGTAGTTCACGATTTTTTCCGCAGAGTATTTATTGACCCCTCCAAAATAATTAGCAGTCCAGATATTGCCGTTTCTGTCTACTGTCACATCTTCGATATTATTATTGGAAATAGATGACTTATTCGGGTCGTGCCTGAAGGTAGTAAACTTTTTACCATCAAATTTATTAAGACCGCCACCCCAGGTAGCAGACCAGACATTACCTTCCTGATCAATCACAGATTTTAGTACTACATTCGAACTGATAGCATTTGGGTTCTTCGGATCGCTCAAATACCTTTTGGCAGTAAGTGTCTCAGTATTTAGTTTATTTAATCCTCCTTCTATAATTGATAGCCACAGAGACCCATCTGCGTCTTCAGTAATATCATGAACAAAGTTGTTGGCAATGGATTTCGGATTTGTGGGATCGTGAAGTATTCGTTGAAACTGACCATTTCCCAAATATAGATTCAGGCCATTATTTGTTCCTACCCACAATCTGTCAGACTGATCTGCATGAAGAGAAAATATCCTGTTTTCGGATAAACTTGATTCATCTAATGGATCATTTTTGAAACTTATAATGGTGCCATTTTTATATCTGCTTAAACCCTTATCCGTTCCTATCCAGATGGTGCCATCGCTACCTTCAACAATACTTTCTACGATCTGACCGGCAATGGAATTGCTATTGTCAGGGTCGTGAATCAGCGGTGGTTGCAGCATGCCGTTTTTATATCGGATCACACCTCCGCCCTGAGTTCCACACCAGATGCTGCCATCTGAAATTTCTGTAATACACCTGATGATGTTTTCCTGGATTCCTTTATTTGGCTCCTCGGGGTTGAATGTAAAATTGATGAAATGAGTGCCGTCGTATCTTTGGAGTCCGGCTATAGTACCAAACCAAAAATAGCCCTTGCTATCCTGAAATACTTCATAGACAATGTTGTCCAGAAGCCCGTCTTCAGCTTCCAAATGATTAAACATGAAGCTTTCCTGAGCGAAAGAATGATTGTAAGTGAAACATGACAAACAGCAAAAAAGAATGCCTGTTACAAACTTAGGAACAGCATTTTTAATCATTTTAAGGATAATTTTAATAATGTGTTTTATTAATGTCGCTCAGTTAAAAAGACCTATCACATTTTGTTCGGTACAAAAGCATTTTTGTTTCCGAAATACAGAGATTTCAAAGCCTGCGTAAAGGTACAAAGTCTACTAACTACAGCAAGATTAAGCCTTTGTCAAAGGACAAAAACTGATTAACAATGAAACTCGTGTGGGATGCGGATTAATTAATGTCAATCAAAAAACTAATGTGATAACGCTCAATTAAAAACGACGCTAAACATAGTAGAATAATGGGAATTTTATCTTTTACTTATTTTATTTTAGATCAATAGGCTGTTTGTGTAGATAAACATCAGGAATTGATAGACGAATCTGTTTGTTTCGTGTAAATATCATCAAATCAGCCTGTTCAAAATAAAGAAAGCCCTCTTTTCAGGAAGGCCTTCATACATTCATAACTGATTGACTATTTTTTACATCAACTAAAATCTTACAACAAATATAAGATTCACTGTTGGTGGTTTTAGAGATATTCGTTCAGTAGCTTGATTAAACAGTTAGGCTGCATGGAAAGCCAGTCCAGTTGTTTCATAGTCTTTCCACGTAAATAGGTTAAACAGATTTCAATGATACATGCAGTAGAGCATAGAATTACTTTTAACATCGGGTCATCAGTTGATCTGAAATATCACCTGTTCAAATAGTCATTTCATCGAGCGATCGATTGAGCTCAACTGAATTTTAGAGATAAAATAAATTGAGAAATTAATTTTGAATCGAAACCATATAGCTGGTTGATTGAGAGGCTGTCTTGAGATGCAAGCAGTCTCTTTTTTTGACTAATTTTTTTAAAACTGGCCCTGCTGACTCCAGAAAAGCTAGCTATTTATCAGAAGATATTGCACAATTACTAAAGATATCTTCCCAGTCATTTTCATCTATTTTTGGGAAGCCTTTCTTAAGCCTGCTTTTGATGCTTTCGGATTTACTGTTTTTCAGGACCAGGCATATAAATTCAGATTCGATAGCAGCCCTTTTTTCATCTGTTAACCGATCATTGATCAGTTCTACCACATCTGCGGAAGACTTACCGAGTCTTTGCTGTATGCCAGCCCGGTCTCTGGCGAAGTTGATGAATTTATAGAAATAGAACCTGTTTTGATTTTTCTTCGGGTCATTAGACGGATTCATTTCTCGTTTGTTGGCGAACTCAGTCATTAGACGTTCGGCATGTTCCAGTCTGCGGATTGAGTTATAAACAAATTGTAGTTCTTTGAACAATTCGAAATCAATGATGTCTGTGCCTTCACGATTCATGGCATATTCAATGATCCGATAATTGTACTGTGGTTCCAGGTATCTCCACCCATTGAAGTTGATATATTGATCAGCGAGAAACAATGAGTCCCATTCCTGAACTTTCTCTTGCTGAAACTCCGACTGATCGCTCATAAATACCCTGAATTGTTCCAGTTCGATTTTTAATGCAGCAAGAATTTTGTCTCGCTCTTTTGCATTGTTGATGTCTACCTGGTAATTGCTTAATAAAAATGCACCATATACTCCGGCAAATACAATCAGGAAGTCCATCAGGTAGCGGAGAAATACATTGGGAATTGCTTTTTTACCAAAAATCATGTCTAAATATAATCAGCATAGCAGTGAGATGCGAATCAATTGTAATGAATTGGGATATTTAAGGACCAAAGATTGATGATCATTAAAATTATGATGGTTGCTAAAATTTATGCTGCGTATTAATAAATATTAATAATTGATAATAAAAACGAGTATGTTTTTGAGAAATTACTAAAAATACCCTTTGAAAATGGTGCAATTTATAAGTTGGAACGCTTTCGGATCATTTATCTCCTACATTTCTGATTATATTTAGACATGATTTTTGGTAAAAAAGCAATTCCCAA
>JBCBHL010000133.1:0-17846 GCA_038525605.1 Bacteroidota bacterium | reverse complement strand
CCTTGCCAGTACAAACACTAAAAAACTTTTAGCTAAGGTTGAAGAAGCTTTATCTGTTGGTGGAGTTGAAGCTGCAAAAGATGTATGTAGAAATACAAGAGGCCCTGTAGCTTCTATATTTGTACAAGGTCTTATGAGAATGACAGAAGGTATTGAAATGGTTGAAAAATCTATCATTTCTTACGGTTCAGTTGAAATGGGAAGATTGGAAAAAGGAATGGTATGGATTTCGCTTTTCATCTCTCTTGCTCCTATGCTTGGTTTCATGGGTACAGTAATTGGTATGATTGGTGCATTCGACGCTATCGCAGAGGCTGGTGACGTATCTCCTGCACTTGTGGCTGGTGGTATTAAAGTAGCACTTTTAACAACAGTAGGTGGTCTTATCGTTGCAGTAATTCTTCAGTTATTCTATAACTACCTGATTTCTAAAATTGACTCTATTGTTAACTCAATGGAAGATGCATCTATCTCATTGGTAGATATGTTAGTAAAGCACAACTTAACTAAATAATATCAACTGATGGATAAGTTTGTAGACATAGGATTATATGCAAGCTACGCGCTTGTAGTTATTTGTACTGTGCTAGCTGTCCTGATGCCTTTATTCAATGCTTTTGGTAACCCTCAATCATTGATTAAACCAGTTGCCGGACTACTGTTATTAGTAGTGGTAGTTTTAATTGGATGGGCTTTAGGAGACGGTACAGCTTACGGTGAAGCTTCGGCAGGTACTTCGAAGTGGGTAGGAGGAATCTTAATTAGTATGTATATCCTCACCTTTATTGCAATAGCAGGTATTTTATATACAGAAGTTTCTAAAGTATTTAAATAATGGCAAAAAGCAGAAACAGGGCAACAACAGAGGTGAACGCGGGCTCAATGGCCGATATCGCTTTCTTGTTGCTTATCTTCTTCCTCGTTACAACTACGATTGCTAACGATAAGGGGATAGCAATGCGGTTGCCACCTAAACCGGACCCAAATCAGCCGCCACCGGAAGTAAGTAAAAATGACAGGAATATTTATAAGATTCTAGCTAATTCTCAGGACAGACTCTTGGTGGAAGACGAGCCGTGGGATGAAGATCCTGATGTTTTAAAAGAAGAGATCAAGAAATTTATTCTAAATTTCGGAGATCCGGGACCAGAAGGACAGGATATCTACAATTCACTTCCTCCTAAGTTGAAAGCTTATATCAGTGTCAACGGAAGAAGACCGGATTCCTCTCAAGACCCTACGGAAGCAGTTGTTTCTTTTAAGGCACAACGTGGTACTAGTTACAAGTTGTATATCGAAGTACTGGATGCTATCAATGCAGCTTACAACGAAGTTTATGGAGAAAGAGTAGGTATCACAGGAGATGAATTCCTGGCACTCGATAAAGACGATCCTGTGCAAAAGGATTTGTATAACAAGGCAAGGAAAGACATTCCGAGAGCGATTTCAATTGCAGAACCAGATAAAGGAGTTAGATAATGTCAAAGTTTAGAAAAAAGACAGGTACGTCACAGGATATACCTACAGCTGCATTACCTGATATCATTTTTATGTTGTTGTTTTTCTTTATGGTAACTACTGTATTGAGAGAAACCGACATCATGGTGAAGCAGTTACTGCCTAAAGCAACTCAGCTTACAAAAATTGAGCAAAAGTCACTGGTAAGTTATATCTACATTGGCCAGCCAAAGAATACTGCTTCTTTTGGTAGGGAGCCAAAAATTCAGACGAATGATGTATTTATCGATATCAATGATGTGATTCAGTTTGTAAATACCGAGAAAGATAAGCTTTCGGAAGTGGAAAGAGATAAGATTACCATGTCAATGAAAGTTGATGAGGAAACTGAAATGGGAATCGTATCGGATGTGCAACAGGAATTGAGAGATGCAAATGCTCTAAAAGTTTTGTACAGTTCAAGAAAAGTTGCGCCTAAATAATATAGCTTAATATTTATTATGAGAACCGCATTAGTGAAATCATTAATGCGGTTTTTTTATGCTCTGAAGATAGTATCAACCACCAATAAATCATATACTGATTTAGACCCTTGGGGTTTTTAGATTACAGGAAGTGAAGTCTTACCAGAATTATAAACTGGTGATTTCTTTCTTGATTCCCAGATAAGGCAGCCACTCCTCTACATAATTTTCTGCGTTGTTCCGCAGAAACATGATATAAGAGGGCTTTACAGGCTTTTTCTTCAATGTTAGGTCGGTTTGAGAAAGGTCAAAATCTCCTTTTTTAGCGTTGCACTTTTTACATGCTGTAACCAGGTTTGTCCAGTTAGACTTTCCGCCTTTGGATTTGGGTATCACATGATCCAAAGTCAGGTCTGCTCTGCTACCACAGTATTGACACTCGTTGTTATCTCTTTTGAAGAGGTTTTGTCTGGTCAGTACAACTCCTTTGTATGGCAGGTTAATGTATCTGGTAATCCTGATAACCGAAGGTCTGGGGAATGATTTGTTAACAGATCTGAGAAAGCCATTCTTGACAGAATTTATTAATTCAGCTTTTTCAAGATAAATTAACAGAAATGCTCTATTAACGGAACAAATGGTGATTGGACTATAATCTTGGTTTAATACGAGCACTTTTCTTGTCATCATGTGTTTAATTCAGTCTTATTCTGCTTAACTCTCGTTTTTGGTCTTTTTCCTTAATAGAATTACGTTTATCAAATAATTTTTTTCCTTTGGCAAGTGCTATTTGCATTTTAGCAAAGCCTCTTGCTGTAATATAAAGTTTAACAGGAACAATCGTTAAGCCCTTTTCATCCTTTTTAGTAGCAATTTTTTCTATTTGCTTTTTATTTAACAATAATTTCCGTGTTCTTGTTGGCTCATGATTTTTAAAAGAAGCCTGCTCATACGGAGATATATTCATTCCCTTGATAAAGGCCTCTCCATCTTCTACAAAACAGTAAGCTTCCTGCAGGCTGACTTTGCCTTCACGGATGGACTTTATTTCTGTTCCAAACAATACAAGCCCTGCTTCAAATATTTCAACAAACTCATATTCATAGCCAGCTTTTTTGTTTTTGATGCTGATATCGTTAGAAAATCTTTTTTTGTCTTTAGCCATTTATTAAATCTAATTGTAATGAAATAGATATCATAATTATTTGCAATCATATTTGCATTCTGGGTTCCGGCGTTGCTTTATAGTCACTGAAATCCTCTGCCAGATACTGATAGTGTGCAGCGATGGCGATCATGCCAGCATTGTCAGTACAATATTGAAAATCAGGAATGAATATTTCCCAGCCCAGCTTTTCTTTTTCTGACGAAAGCCTTTCTCTCAAGCCTGAATTGGCGGATACTCCTCCGGCAATTGCGATATTGCTGATGTTGGTTTCCCGTGACGCCCTCTTGAGCTTGGCCATCAGCATGTCTATCAGTGTTTTCTGTATACTTGCGGAAAGGTCGTATTTGTTTTCTTCAACGAAGTTAGGGTTCTTTTTTACCTCAGCCCGGAGAAAATAAAGAAATGCTGTCTTTATTCCACTAAAGGAATAATATAGTTCCGGCATTTCAGTGTGAGGAAACTGAAACTTGTTTTCATCTCCCTGTTTGGCATATTGATCAATAAGTGGTCCTCCCGGATAGGGGAATCCCATGATTTTCGCACACTTGTCAAAAGCTTCTCCTACTGCATCATCTTTGGTGGTGCCGATAACCTCCATTTTTAGAGGTGAGTCAACACGGACAATTTGAGTATGTCCGCCACTTACTGTAAGACACAGAAATGGAAAATCAGGTTTAGGCTCATCAATAAAATGTGCAAGAATGTGTGCTTTCATATGATTTACACCGATAACCGGTATATCAAGTGCCATTGCCATAGATTTCGCAAATGATGTTCCCACCAAAAGTGCCCCTAATAATCCAGGTCCTTGCGTAAAAGCAATAGCCGACAAATCAGTTTTGTTTATATTTGCCTGCGCCAAAGCTTCGTTAACAATAGGGACAATATGTTGTTGATGTGCTCTCGAAGCTAATTCAGGAACAACGCCACCATATTTTTCGTGAATAGACTGAGTTGCTATGATGTTATTTTGGACTACACCGTCAATGATTACTGATGCCGATGTTTCATCACAGGAAGACTCTATTGCTAATATGTTAATACTCATTTAATCAATTGGTATTTTATACGACACTTGTATGGTTGCTCAAGAGCAAGGTAATGAGAATTATCTACAGGATTATTCTCTTTTCCTTTTTGCTGCTATTGTCTGTAATCCTGATCATCAGAATACCAGGCGTGCAAACCTATATCGCTGGCAAAATTACCAGCTATGTCAATCAAAAAACAGGGTTTAAGTCGGAAATAACATATCTGAATATAAATTGGTTTGATGAAATCATTGTTGAAGGTCTTGAAATCAGAGATGAACAGGACAGTCTGATGGCATCAATCCGTCGATTAGATGCGGATTTGGATTTCAAAGCACTTATTAATGATAAGTCAATTGAACTCAATCAGCTAGTGATAGAAAATGGGTTGGTTCATTTGATTAAACATCCGAATACACCCGATATCAACCTCGCCTTATTTTTAAGATCATTGGGAAGCTCTGGTGCAAATCAACAGAAAAAGGGTAACTCCGGGATAAAAATCGGAGAAATCATTCTGGCAGATATCGGACTTTACTACGATAATTTTGATAAACCATACCGTGATCTGACCATCGATCCAAGCCATGTTAAGCTTAATAAAATTGTTGGTAACCTCAGTGAAATAGCGGTTTTAAAAGATACCATTTCTGCAAACATTAATTCACTTTCCTGCGGTTTTTCTACCAATCTGATCCGACTGAATAATTTGAAGACAAAGAGTTTATTTACCTCGAATAGCGTGCAGTTAAACGGACTGGAATTGGAAACAGGAAAGAGCTCGATAAAAGGAGATATTCAGATCTATTTTGAATCAAATAAGGCCTTTGCAGATCCATTTAACCTGTTGGAATCAAATACTGTCATAGAAGCGGGTGAGCTGGATATGGGAGAGCTCTCTCTGTTTACGAATATTCCTGATCAGGTGAAGTCCGATAAATTGCGACTTTCGGGAGCGTTCTCCGGGCCTGTAAGTAGACTCCAGGGCGATAAAGTGGCAATTCAACTGGGTGATTTTCTCGATTTTAAAGGGGATGTGTTTTCAGCAGGTTTACCCAATGTGCAGGAAACCTTCCTGGATATAAACCTCAACGATTGTAATTTTAAATTGAATAAGTTCTTCCGAAAAATTGGCAGAGATTCGATCAGAGTTTCCAATAGCATAGCAAAGATTAACTACACCGGAAAGTTTACAGGGTTTGTCTCGGACTTTGTGGCTAAAGGTGATTTCTCCACAGAAGCCGGAGATCTGTATACAGATGTAAATTTAAAAGTAAATAAATATCCCTATACCAGTAAGTATGAGGGATTTCTATCTACCGGTAACCTGGATCTGGGCTTAATTTTTGGCGATACTACGCTCTTCCAAAAGATCGCTTTGGAGGGGAGCCTTTCCGGAACCGGGCTCAGCAGGTCCAGTGCCGATTTTTTCTTGAAATCCACGATTGACAAAGTGGGAATTAACGGATATGAATACTCAAATATTAATACGGATGGAGAGTTCAAAGAAGAATTTTTTGAAGGGAAAATAGTCATCGATGACCCAAACATTAAACTAAAGGTGGATGGAAAAATTGATGTTTCAGATGAAAGAGAGGAAATCAAGGCTTTCATTGAAATGGATTCTACTAACTTCAGGAATCTTTTTCTCACAGACCAGAACTTTATTGTCAGTACCCGGTCAAATCTTGAAATCAATGGTTTTGGAATCGATCGAATTACAGGAGTGGGAGAAATTACCAGTCTGCTGGTCCAAAATGAAGAGAAGGAGCTTTCCCTCGATAGTGCTTTGCTAGGATTGAAGAGGGTCAATGAAGACCGCATCGCCTACATTACATCTGATGATATCAATGCTGAAATCAGTGGTAATTTTGAGCTTTCATCATTATTGGCAGACCTCAGCAGGCTTGGAAACGAAATTCTGATTGAATTGGATAATGACAGCACGATTCTCAATAGTTACTATACGTCCCTGCAGGATCATCAGGAAGCAACTGCGCCATACTCAGTACAATTTACAATAGATGTTGAAAACCCTATCGAGTACTTGTCGCCATTTGTAAATGACCTTTATATTTCAGACCAGATACAATTGTACGGCGGATTTAATAAAGGTGAGCAAACTGACTTGTCATTAAACTTTATTGCCGATTCTCTGAATTATCAAAACAGAGCCATTACCAATAGTTACTTTGCTTTAAACATTACAAAAGAATCCGAAGCAGATAAGATATTTAGTCAGCTGGAAGTGTATTCGGATAAACAGTACTGGACTGATCAAATTATTACAGATGACTTGGAAACAGTTTGGTCATGGGATCAAAATAGTATCAATTTCAACATGATTGCTAACCCTCCCGATAGCATCAATGCATTAAACCTCACCGGAGACATTTTTCTGGATGATGGTATCACGGAACTGAAATTTGATACTTCTTTTGTCAAACTCGATGGTCATATATTTCATTTCAATGAGGAGCACCAGCTCATACATCAGACTGATTCGGGCGTGCATTCAGTTGCTGTTGAGAATCTGATTTTAAGTGATGGCTCACAATCTCTGGCCGTAATGGGGGAATGGAATGAAGCTGCCTCAACAGAACTCACATTCAGGATTAAAGACATAGATGCGGCCAACCTGAGTGCGCTGGTAAACAGAAAGCTGGATGGCATTGTCAATGGTGAAATCAAACTAAAAAGCGATCAGGAAAAAGAAAATTACTTCACAGGTAAGTTGATAGTAAATTCACTACTTGTAGATGATTTTTTAGTGGGAGATATACTTTCTTCGGCCAACTGGAATAAAAATGAAGAGAAGCTGGAAGTAGATTTTAATATCAACAGGGAAGGTGTGAACTCGATTAAAGTGCTTGGAGATGTTTTTGTAAAAAAAGAAGAGAAGGTGCTGGACCTTACCGCTACTTTTGATGGTGCGAAAGTAAAGTTACTGGAGCCATATCTCAGTGGAGTGGCCTCCAATCTTGCTGGTGATGTCACTGGTCAGTTAAGTATTGCAGGCTCGCTGGACTTACCGATCGTGACCGGAGATGCGATTCTGGAACGTGGCTCTATGTTGATCGATTATTTGCAAACCAAATATCAGGTAGATGGCACCTTGGGATTCAGGCAGAGCAAAGTAGTGCTGGAAGATATCATAGCAACTGATTTTAAAGGTAATAAAGCATTTGCCAGTGGCGAAATCAGTCACAATGGCTTTCGGGATTTATTGATAGATGTAAAATCTAACATATTGAATTTCAATGTTTTAAATACAAACTCTAAAGACAATGACTTATTTTACGGCGAAGCATATGCAAGTGGAGAAGTGTCGTTTTACGGAACGCCAAAAAATCTAAAAATTTCAGCTAATGCCGTTACCAATAAAAACACAAAAATATTTATCCCCTTGTCCGATGAATCTTCCAGCGAGGTGAAAGATTATATTACGTTTGTAGACTTTTCAGATACATTGTCAATTATTGATCAGGCCGTAGTAGAGAAAGATTTGAAAGGTGTAGAACTCGATTTTGTGTTGGACGTTACACCTGACGCCTATTTTGAATTGATTTTCGATATCAATTCCGGGGATATCATCAGAGGCAGGGGAGACGGAGATATCAAATTAACAGTGAATACTGAAGGTGATTTCTCTATGTTTGGAGACTATGAGATCAAAGAGGGAGCTTATAATTTCACGCTCTACAATATCATCAATAAGGAGTTTGAAATTATTCCCGGAAGTAGAATTACCTGGTATGGCGATCCCTACAAAGCAGTGTTGGACATAGAAGCCAATTATTCACAACTGGTTTCATTGCAGCCAATCATCCAACAAGATGGAGTTACCTCCAGATCAAATGTGATTGTAAAACTGTTTTTGGATGGTCAGATGCTTGCACCTGACATTAACTTCGACATAGAGGTACAGGATTTTCCTTTGGAATACTCTATCTACATCGATGCATTTAAAGCACTAATTAAGTCAGATCAACAAGTGCTAAACAGGCAGGTTTTTAGTTTACTGATTCTTAAGAAGTTATTCGAAGAAAATGAGGCATTTATTGCAGGAGAAGCAATTGGGGCATCAGTAAGTGAGTTTGTGAGCAATCAGCTGAGCTACTGGATCAACCAGGTAGATGAAAACCTCGAGATTGATGTTGATTTCAGTAACCTTGATGAAGACGCTTTTAATACCTTTCAATTGCGTCTTTCATACAAATTCCTCGATGGACGGTTGCGGGTAACCAGGGGAGGTGGTTTTGGTACTGTTTCTCCCGATGGGGGTGTAGAACCCAACACAATTGGCTCAATTATTGGTGACCTAACGCTAGAATACCTGCTAACTCCGGATGGCAGGCTGAGAGTAAAAATGTTTACCAGAAATAATAGAAATGCATTTGAAGATAACTATTCATTTGAGACAGGCGCAAGTTTACGTTACGTAAGGTCATTTGATTATCTAAGGGAAATCTGGAAGAGGAATCAAGTTAAAAAAGTCAGATTTGTCAATGATAAGGGGGAAGAGGTGAAACAAAATTAATTTTCGCATAACTAACGTCTGAACCTGTCACTCTCATCCGATATTTAATTAGATTTGTATGAAACAAGCTGTCTTATCGCTCGCCAGTTGGCGGGAGGAAAGTCCGGGCAACATAGGGTGCCACGCTTCCTAACGGGAAGATGCCGTCCTGATATTTATCGGGATCGGTACTAGAAAGTGCAACAGAAAAGATACCGTCCGCCAGTTGGCGGATAAGGGTGAAATGGTGGGGTAAGAGCCTACCGGTTTCAGTGTGAGCTGAAGCGTCATGGTAAACCTCGTGGGTTGAAAGATCAAATAGGTCCGGTTTCCCGACAATCGTCGGGATTAATTTACCCGATTAATTTCTTAGGAAGGGCCGGACGGGTAGATTGATAGATGCCAATGGTGACATTGGTGCCAGATAAATGATAAGAGTTCGCCTGCTGGCGGATAACAGAACCCGGCTTACTGGCTTGTTTTTTTTGATTTTAAAACACTTTTTATATGTCTAAAATACTGATTATTGATGACGAAAAGAGCATCAGAAATACCCTGAAAGAAATTCTCGAATATGAGAAATATGAGATCGATGAAGCAAAAGATGGTGAGGAAGGTTTGGAAAAACTGAAAACCGGAAACTTTGATGTTGCCCTTTGCGATATCAAAATGCCTAAGATGGATGGAATTGAAGTCCTGAAAGCAGCGGTTGAGCAGGGGATTTCAACTGAGTTTTTGATGATCTCCGCACATGGTACCATTGAAACGGCAGTGGAGGCGACAAAAATCGGCGCATTCGATTTTATCCCCAAACCTCCGGATTTGAATAGGTTGTTACTGTCTGTGAGAAATGCGCTTGATAAATCTGTTTTGGTGACAGAGACTAAAATTCTGAAGAAAAAAATCAACAAGAAGTATGACATCATTGGCGAATCAGAAAAGATTGCTGATGTAAAAAATACGATCGAAAAAGTTGCACCTACCGATGCAAGAGTGTTGATTACTGGTCCGAACGGAACTGGTAAAGAGTTAGTAGCCAGGTGGCTACATGAAAAAAGTGCCAGGTACAAAGGCCCGATGGTGGAGGTAAATTGTGCTGCTATTCCTGCTGAACTGATTGAAAGTGAGTTGTTCGGTCATGAAAAGGGGGCATTTACATCTGCTGTCAAGCAGAGAATCGGAAAGTTTGAGCAGGCCAATGGCGGAACGCTATTTTTAGATGAAATAGGAGATATGAGTTTATCTGCTCAGGCAAAAGTACTCAGGGCATTGCAGGAAAATAAAATTACCCGGGTCGGTGGTGACAAGCAGATAAAGGTAGATGTGAGAGTCCTGGCAGCAACTAACAAAGACCTGAAAAAAGCTATTAGTGAAAATCAGTTTAGAGAAGATTTGTATCACAGGTTGAGTGTTATTGTGATTTCTGTTCCTCCATTAAATGAAAGACTGAGTGACATCCCGTTGTTAGTCGACAAGTTTTTAGTAGATATCGCCACAGAACATAGTTCTCAGATTACAACAATCGATCAAAGCGCTGTGGAACTCCTCAAGAAGAAAGACTGGACTGGAAATATAAGGGAATTAAGAAATGTCGTAGAAAGACTGATCATCATGTCTGATGGGAATATCAATGATGACATTGTAAGAAAGTACGCGGATATCTATTGATATCCGCACATATATCTTTATTTATAAAATTCTAATCTTAGAGTCTTACTGGCTCAGCTTTTTCTGTCTTCACGTCCTTCTTAGCATAAGTAGGACAGGTTTTCTGAGTACATGCACTGGCTGCAAGAATAACTATCGCAAATAATAATACTTTTAATTTCATGGGTTTATATGATTTAGCCTACATACAAGTGTTGAGAAATAAACAAATAATTCCTCTTTCTACAATATCAAAAATATGAGGACTTTTTGTACTTTCCAACTATTAAATTCAATAATTCATGAATCTAACGATAATTTAGATGAATATTGTATTCTATCAGACCAATAATAAATTACAACCTCTCAAATCTGAATTATCAAATCTTCCCATTATTTCATAGAAATCGCCATCTAACGACCTTCCAAGGTCTTTTGTTTCAATAAATGAGCAGGAGTTTACATTTGCCAGGTCTATGATATTAATTCCACCTGTTTTATCATTCGATACGTAGTGAAATGGGTCATTTACATCTCTGATAATGATTTTCATGGATTTAGGCAATCGAAAATATCCTTTTCCTTTTGAATATGCCTGAGACAGCAGTTCCGTCATGCCATATTCGGAATGTATCGAGTCTACATTAAAGGAGGCACAAAGATGCGCATGAAGTTCCTCTCTAATCATCTCTCTTCCACGGCCTTTCATTCCCCCGGTTTCCATAACAATCAATCCTGATAAATCTGGTTTGCTGTCCGCCAGTTCCAGGAGTGCATAAGTTACTCCAAGAAATAGCACCTTTTTCCCGCTTTGGTTTAATTTAGGCAGCAGGCTGGCTATTTCCTCTGGCTTGCCAAGGTAATAGCCAGACAGGTCGTTTGCGGATTTATTGATAAAGTAGTCAACCATTGATATCAGACTCGAATCTCCCTGTTCCTGATATGATGGTAAAACAGCAATGATGATGAAATCCTCAATGGGTCCATAGTATTGCGTGAATAAATTAAGCGCATGCCTCAGATAGAAATCATTATCCGCCACGTGATGTTTACTCCTGCCAATATCTCCGGTACCACTACTTTTATAAATCTTTTCTGCTTCAAAATTCGTACTTTTAATGGTATGATTTTTGTGGAATTCTATAGGTAGAAATGGAATTTCCTGGATAGATTTTACGTTTCCTATGCGAACATTTAACGAATTCGCATATTGCTGATAAACAGTATTATGCTCATATTGAAATCGAAATACGTCCATTGCCAACTCTTCGAAGGAATAATCTTCTGAGAGAATAGCTTTTTTAAAACGACTTATGAGGTTTTTTTGCACAATATATGTTTATTTAATGTTGTTATTAATATAACCGGACAGGCACTTCATATTAGGTATGATGAAGAGCAATTTTGTGCTAAGTTAAGTCCTTTTTATAGTTTAAGATTCATGATGCAGTTAAAAGCTATGAAATTGATCTATGACTTAAATGACAAATATTCTTAAAATTACCTGATGTGTCATCCTTAAATACAAAGCTACTTATGAAGTTGAAAAATATTTCGTTTTTGATTGTGGTCATTCTTGTTGCTGTTGGATGTTTCAGGCCGCCGGAATTTCCAGATGAGCCGGAAATTGCATTTAACAATATTGTTTTTGTTCCCGGTGAAGGAGAGTTTGAAGGATCTCTGATTTTGTCAGTAGATTTTCAGGATGGAGATGGCGATGTTGGTTTGTCTGGTGCTGACGATAACTTTCCCTATCATCCTTTTGATATCATTATAGACAGCAATGACGACACGGTGTTCTTTAGAGATGGAATCCGTGAGTTTGATGGGAAAGACAGGCAGGCAGTTCCTCCATTTACCAGATTGTCCCCTGATGGAACCAGAACGCCTTTTAGTGAAACTGATGATAGAACAGGTTTCTTTACCTGCGTTGAATATCAATTTTTAATTGCTGATGTTACTGAGTTCGTAAACGTGAACGGTGTTTTACAAGAGAGAACAAGATCGCTGGTAATCGACACTTTCCGTACAGTTGCTAACGAAAATCACAATAATTTTTACGTTCAGTTTAAAAGAAAAGTAAACGGTCAGTTTATAGATTTTGATACCAAAACTGTCGGTAGTTCAACTTTATGTGGTGAAGATTTTGATGGCAGATTTCCTATTTTTGATCAAAGGAATTTCGAGGACGGTAATGCGATCGCCGGAACAATAGATTACGATATGTTTTCACTGGGTTCGAGATTAATTTTTAGAAATGATACTTTTAGAATTGATGTTAGAATCCGGGATAGGGCACTCAATGGCAGTAATGAGATTTCAACGCCGGAGTTTACCCTCGAAAGTATTACAAGGGAGTAACAGTTAACACTTCAAGTCGTTTTCAATAAAAAATATCAAAGGCGTCTTCTCAAATGAGTAGGCGCCTTTTTTAGTTTGGTGAAATACTGATTTATGTGTTTTGACAAAAAATGTAAATCTATGTCTGAGATTTTCAAGCGTAAAAAAAAGTGCCACTTAGAAAAGCGGCACTAAAAGGGTCAATGTATTATATCTTTGATTATAATCTGCTATTAGCTCAATAGATTTCAGGGTAATTTTCGGGATCTGATTCAGAAATAACCTCGTATACTTTTTCTACTACATCTTCAATGTTTGGCTTAGAGAAATAATCGCCGTCTGAACCATAGGCGGCCCTGTGCTCTTTACCTGTGATGGTAATTGGCTTTGAATCCAGGTATTTATATCCTGAACTTTCTTCTAATACTTTTTGAAGCATGTAAGCAGTAGCTCCCCCGGGAACATCTTCATCAATAAATGCTATTCTGCTTGTTTTCTTCAATGAATTGAGGATTGTCTTCGTTTCATCAAATGGAATTAAAGACTGCACGTCAATTACTTCTGCTGATATACCGACTTGTTCGAGTTGTTTTGCAGCCTCCATAACGATTCTGCAGGTACTGCCATAAGTAACCAATGTAATGTCATCTCCTTCATTAAGAATTTCCGGAGCTCCAACCGCAAGTTTCATTTCTGCAACATTGTCCGGCATCTTTTCTTTAAGTCTGTAGCCGTTTAGAGATTCTATGATGATCGCAGGCTCATCGGATTCCAGCATAGTGTTGTAAAAAGCTGCTGCCCTAGTCATGTTTCTTGGAACAAGTACATTCACACCTCGCACTGAGCCTAAAATCATCGCCATTGGCGAGCCGGAATGCCATACACCTTCCAGCCTATGTCCTCTGGTTCTGATAATTAAAGGTGCCTTTTGACCTCCTTTGGTTCTGTATTGTAGAGTTGCGAGATCATCAGAAAGTGTTTGGATCGCATAAAGCAAATAATCCAGGTACTGGATTTCAACTATCGGTCTTAGTCCCCGAAGTGCAGCCCCGATACCTTGTCCTAAGATAGTTGCTTCCCTGATTCCGGTATCTGTTACCCGAATTTCTCCGTGTTTTTCCTGCAATCCAGCAAATCCCTGATTAACGTCACCGATTTTTCCAACATCTTCGCCAATAGCAAATACCAATGGATTTTCTTCCAGCACTTTATCAAAGCATGCTTGCATTATTTCTCTTCCATCTACAGTTTTGGATGACTCACCGTAAACTGGAGCTACAGTTTGGATATGTCTGGCAGCAAATTTTGACTCGCTGTATAAATAAGAGCTGTACTCTTCTTCGTATTTTTCTTCTTTTCCTTTGATCCAATTGATCAAATCGAAACGATAAGTGCCACTCTCTTTTCGGATTAGTCTGGCTGCCTTTCTTGCAGTTCCGAATAAATCCGCTTTGATAGGAGTTGTAGTACTTTTTAGTGTTTGAATAAGCTCCTGCAATTTTACTGCGTGCTCACTTTCTTCGGCTGCTGCATTTAGTAAGGCAATGCACTCCTTCAGATCATTATCAACAGATTTTACATATGCTTTCCAGGCAGCAGACCTGGCTTTTTTGACATTATTTTTTGCCTCAGTCTCTATGGCATTGACTTCTTCTTCCGTTGCATAACCACTCTCCACAATCCATTTCCTCATCTGAAGGTTGCAGTCAAATTCTCTTTCCCACTCCAGTCTTTCCTTCGGCTTGTAACGCTCATGAGAACCTGACGTTGAGTGCCCCTGAGGTTGAGTCACTTCCGTTACGTGGATCATAGTTGGAACATGCTCTTTTCTGGAAATATTAGCAGCTTTGATGTAAGTCTTCATCAGGTCGGGGTAATCCCAGCCTCGTACTTCAAAGATTTCAAAACCATTACCATCCTTGTTTCTCTGGAAACCGGCCATTGCTTTCGAAATATGCCCTTTCGTGGTGTGATATTCTTTCGGTACAGAGATGCCGTATTCATCATCCCAAATGGACATTACAACTGGCACTTGAAGTACCCCAATTGCATTCATTGCTTCAAAGAAATGACCCTCTGAGGTGGAAGCATTTCCAATGGTGCCAAACGCTACTTCATTACCGTTAATAGAAAAGTCCTGGAATCCAGCCAGATCGGGATTATTTCGGAACAGTTTGGACGCGTAACCCAAACCTACTAATCTTGGCATTTGCCCGGCAGTAGGTGAAATGTCTGAGCTACTGTTCTTCATATCAGTAAGTGTTTTCCACTCACCTTTTTTATTAAGAGATCTGGTGCCGAAATGACTGTTCATCAATCTACCAGCCGAGGAAGGGTCTGCCTCCACATCTGTATGTGCATACAACTGAGCAAAGAATTGTTCCAGCGTCAGCTGCCCAACGGCCAACATGAATGTTTGGTCTCTGTAATAACCAGACCTGAAATCTCCATTTCTAAAAGCTCTTGCCATTGCTAATTGAGCAACTTCTTTGCCATCGCCAAATATGCCGAACTTGGCTTTGCCCATGAAAACCTCTTTTCTTCCGGTGAGGCTGGCTTCCCTGCTCTCAACCGCTAATTGATAATCGGCAAGAATTTCTTCTTTGCCAGGAAGGATGGTTTTATCAATGTTAGCAATCTTTTCTGACATATTTACTTGGATTAATTGTGTAGATGCATTTTTAGTACGATGCTACGAATTTAGTAATAACTATAATCATTTCAAATTGTTAAGGCTTTCATTTTCCATATTATTGATTAAATTACCGCTCAATTACTTTAGTCAACAAAATATAGTTTTAATTGATTTTATTAATTCAGAATTATATTTTGATTTTGAATAAAAAGTAAAAATTATTGAATCGCGAAACATCTTCTGAAAGACTTCTTACATTGTGATGGTTTTTTAGAATCATATTAAAACGACAAAAAATGATTATCGGAGTACCTAAAGAAATTAAAAACAACGAAAACCGTGTAGCATTGACACCGGGTGGTGTAAAAGAATTCACCAGCAAAGGTCACACCGTTTACGTGCAGAAAAATGCGGGAGAGGGGAGTGGTTTTAGAGACGAAGAATATATCGCTGCAGGTGCTTCTATTACGCCAACAATAGAAGCTACTTATGACATTGCTGAAATGATCATAAAAGTGAAAGAGCCAATTGAACCAGAATATAAATTGATCAAAAAAGATCAGCTGGTTTTTACCTATTTTCATTTTGCTTCTTACGAGCCACTTACTAAAGCGATGATTGATAGCGGAGCTGTATGCCTGGCTTACGAAACAGTAGAAAAGAGCGATAGATCTCTACCATTATTAGTGCCTATGTCTGAGGTTGCCGGAAGGATGTCTATTCAGGAAGGTGCCAAATATCTTGAAAAGCCATTGAAGGGTAGAGGTATTCTATTAGGTGGTGTTCCCGGAGTAAGACCTGCCAAAGTATTGATTCTGGGTGGTGGAGTTGTTGGAACAAATGCAGCTAAGATGGCAGCCGGGATGGGCGCTGACGTTACCATTATGGATTTGAGTTTGCCAAGATTGAGATACCTCGATGATGTGATGCCTGCCAATGTTCAAACAGTGATGTCAAGCGAGTACAATATAACTGAGGCTATTAAAGATAGCGATCTGATAGTAGGGGCAGTATTGATTCCCGGAGCTAAGGCACCTAAGTTAATCAGAAGAGAGATGCTAAAGGATATGAGACCCGGTACTGTATTGGTTGATGTGGCAGTTGATCAGGGTGGATGTATCGAAACTTGTACACCTACCACTCACGAAGATCCGATTTTTATTATTGATGACGTGGTTCATTATTGTGTTGCGAACATGCCAGGTGCGGTTCCTTATACTTCTACATTGGCATTGACAAACGCAACTCTACCATATGCTTTACAGCTGGCCGAAAAAGGATGGGTAAAAGCGTGTAACGATAACAAAGAGTTAAAGTTAGGTCTTAACATCGTCAATGGTAAGGTGGTTTACGAAGGAGTAGCTACAGCGTTTGACTTACCATATACTGATGTAGAAGAGGTATTGAAATAAATCTATTCAGCATCCAGTTCTGAAAAGTCAGGGATGTTTTGGATAAAGGAAATCTTTTGGGTTGAGAAGTCTGTTTGATAACAGAAGTGTCTCAACCCATTTGTTATTATACTGGTTTTGGCTCTTATTTTCGTATTGTAAGTGGCCGCCTGATTAAACACTTCCTGCGTAAGCTGTTGATTGGCAGCTTTACACTCAACCAGTAGAATTGGTTCTGCATTGCGATCACATACTATGATATCAGCACGTTTGGCGAGTTTGTGATAATTCAACATCTTTTCGATTCTGAAAAGTCCTTTTGGGAAGTTTTTCTCTTTAATCAGGAAATTGATAAAGTGCTGCCTCACCCATTCTTCCGGTGTGAGCGTTACGTATTTCTTCCTTAATGGGTCGAGTATGTAGTATTTATCATTGTTTTCTCTGACCTTGTACTGATATTCCGGCAGACTAAGTTTCGGAAACATTGGGCGCTAGTTTTCCATTGTCTTTCAGTTGACTTAGCACGATGAGGCCTATGACGAAATAAATTGCCAGAGCGATTACACTATTTCTCATACTGCCCGTCAATTGCTGGATCAGGCCAAAAGATAGCGTGCCAAATGCAGTTGACAAATGAAATGCTACATCGAAAAAACTAAAGTAAGATGCTGTATCTACTGTTTCTTTAGGTATCAGTTTGGAGTAAGTTGCCCTTGACAATGATTGGATTCCCCCCATGACAAGTCCTACAACAAAAGCCAATGCATAAAATTGCACCTCTGAAACGACAAAATAGGCTGTGAAGCAAATCAGGACCCAAATCACCAACATGATTTTGATAGACAATTTATTCCCTTTTTTCATTGATAGCCGGGCAAAAAAGTAAGCCCCGGGTATGGCAACCAGCTGGATGATTAAAACTGTGAGAATAAGAGAGTTGGTAGCCATTTTAAGTTCGTCAGCAGCAAATGTGGCAGCCAGGTACATGACAGTTTGAACACCCATATTGTAAAGAAAGAAGCTTACCAGGTAAGTTCGGATATCATTTTGTTTTTGAATGCTTTTGAACACCTTTTTAAACTCTTCATATCCTTTGCTCAGAAGGTTTTCTGTCTTTTCGACTACTTTCGATTTCGGTAGTCTGATAAAAGTGATCTGCGAAAAGCCTATCCACCAGATCCCAACTGATAAAA
>JBCBHL010000132.1:0-18023 GCA_038525605.1 Bacteroidota bacterium | reverse complement strand
CTGCACTCTGCAGCTCATCAGGGTGAAATGGGTCTTGTAAAACTATTGGTAGAAAGTGGAGCTGAAATCAAGGCTAAGGATGAAAAGAAGCAAACTCCGTTATCGATGGCGTTGGAAAAAGGCTTTGACGAGGTGGTTTCATTCCTGAAAAGCAGCAAATGACTGTCACTATTTGCTAGTTTCTACCGATTAGAATAACTTCAAACCTATCAACGTGTACACCTATTCATTACCCACTGAGTGATTATGATTAAGAAATTTTTCAGGTTTCTGTTTTTTATCGGTTTGATAGCCGCTGCTATTGTTGGATTTTTATACTATCAGAATTTTGTAGAACCTATTGTCACGACTGATGGTGAGGATGTGGTCCTGTACATTAAACCGGGAGAAAGTGCAGACGCTGTTGCTACTAGCCTGACGGAGATTGGCGCATTGGATGATCCCTCAAATTTCAAAAGACTGGCAGAAATCAAAAACTACCGGGGTAAAAACATAGTTGCGGGGAAGTATGTAATCAAAGATGGTTTTACCAATAATCAGCTCATCAATCACCTGAGGGCCGGAAATGGCAAAGAAGCCGTAAAGGTGACCATCCACCTGGAAAGAGATCTGAAACAACTGTCCGGTAAGCTGGCAGAAAACCTGATGCTGGATTCTGTGTCGATCTATAACTGGCTATCAAATCCGCAAAAACTTGCTTCAATAGGCTACAAGCCTGAAACTGTTATAGCCCTATTTATTCCCAACACCTACTACCTGGATTGGGACATTTCAGTAGACCGGCTGATGGACCGAATGAAAAAAGAATACGATCAATTCTGGAATGAATCGAGAATTGCCAAACTCGGCAGAACAGGCCTCAGCAAAACGGAAGTATCTACTTTGGCTTCTATTGTTTACTGGGAGACGAAACTACCCGAAGACATGCGTGCTATTGCAGGGGTTTATATCAACAGACTCAATATTGGCATGCCACTACAGGCTGACCCAACACTGATTTTTGCCCTTGGGGACTACTCCATCAACCGGGTATTAAATAAAGATAAGGAGTTGAACTCTCCATACAACACCTATAAGTTCAATGGGCTGCCTCCAGGCCCGATACTCATTCCTCCTGTCAACTGCATTGACGCTGTGCTGGATTTTGGAAAACATAATTTTTACTATTTCGTCGCAAAAGAGGACTTATCAGGAGAGACTTATTTTTCCAGAACACTCGAAGAACACGTTATTTTTGCTCGACGCTATCAAAATGCTTTAGACCGAAGAAGAGTCTACAGGTAGTTGACGAACAGTTGACCCATTTCACAAAGGTCAGGATTCGCCGTAACTTCACGGAAAGGAACATGGTAAAATCCTGCTCCTGAAATACTATGGATGCTAAAGAACTAAAACTTTTCAACAGACCCGCTCTCATTTTAATTGTCCTGGCAATCGTCATTTTCAATTATTTTACGATGAGTCAATATGCGGAAAGATTCGATTGGGATGGAGGTGAAATATTCATCATCAGAAAATCGCTCAACAATCCTGTAGGATTTCTTATCTGGATATTACTGATCCCTCTGATTATCAAACTGAGTAATCAGTTTCCCTATTCCAGAACCAACGTACCAAATATATTGAAGCACGTTTTGGCGAGCATCGTTCTTTCGATGATCGTAAATGCATGTTCCTGGCTGCTGATTGATTCCGTTTTGTACCTTTTCGATAGTGAATTTTCCAGCAGCTATTTCAGGAGGTATTTCAATAATTTCACCCTTTATTTTTTCGATATTGACTACATGGGTGTGGTCATCTACTGGCTGGTGCTGATCTACCTGTCAAGCATCGAATACTATAAAAAATATCGCAGTGAAACATTGAGAAGGTCTGAAGCAGAAAAGCTAATCACTAAAGCAGAGCTTCAGGCTCTGAAAATGCAGGTACAGCCCCATTTTTTATTCAATACACTCCATAGTATTTCTTCGCTGGTAGATGAAAATACCGAAGAAGCTCAGGAAGTGATCGGAAGGCTGGGAGAATTGCTGCGATATTCACTGGATTACGGAAAGACCGATTTCGTAACACTTTCTACTGAGTTGAAGTTCATTGACAATTACCTCGCCATCGAAAAAGTCAGGTTCAAAAATCGACTGAATGTTTCTTCTGAAATAGAAAAACAATGCGAAAACGCTCAAATTCCGGGGTTTATCCTGCAACCCTTGATTGAAAACACCATCAAACACGGTCTTGCTAAAACGAATAGAAAATGTCATGTCAGGATAATAGCCAATCGAGTGGAAAACAGACTTAACCTGGAAATCATCGATGATGGCAATGGAAGCGAGTCTATTGTTAAAGGAATCGGTTTACAAAACATTGAGAGCCGACTCAGTAATTACTATGAAAATGATTTTCATTTCAGCTATCAATATGAAAGTCCACATGGCTTCAAAGTGACGATCATGATCCCTTTTACTGAAAATTCTGACTGGAATGAATAGCATAAAATCAATCATTGTAGATGACGAAATGCTTGCCAGAAAGCGAATTAGCAAGCTGCTAAGGGAAGATGAAGATATAGAAGTCATCGGTGAGTTCGAAAGAGGAACAGATGCCATTCAGTTTATCAACCAAAATAAAGTAGATATTGTATTTCTGGACATCCACATGCCTGAGGTTGACGGTTTTGCTGTGCTCAGGAAACTCTCAACAAACAACCATCCTTTCATCATTTTTGTAACTGCAGATAAGGAATCGGCCATTAAGGCTTTTGAATACAATGCAATCGACTATTTGCTGAAACCCTTTAGAAATAGTCGGTTTACTGATTCGCTCAATAAAGCTAAGGAATATGTGCAGCTCAAAAACAAAGCGTTGGTAAATGATCAGGTCAATGCACTGATGTCAGGAGTTAATACCTCTCAAAAACCCCGAAAACCCATCACGGATAAACGCAATGAATTTGATTTCAGCGATATTCTATTTGTCAGATCTGATGGTAACTATTTAAAACTTTATGAATCCCCATCGCAATACAGCCAAATCAGGCTGACGATGAATGAACTGGAAAAACAGTTAAATCCAACAGATTTCCTGAGAATCCACAGATCGATTCTTGTAAACACCTATTTTATTGAAGGCATTCGATACATTGGCAACAACGAATTCGAGCTATCGATTCGTGAAAGTATTTTGCTGAAGTCCGGAAGGTCTTTCAAAAACAACATCGAGCAGTTCATCTCTTCGCGGTAATCTTCAACGGATCGTCACTTTTATTGAACAGTTCATCACTATTTCAACCGTTCGGCCCCAGACGAAAAATTCTATTATGACTTCATGGTACATTTAATTTTTACATTAAAAGATCAGGTCATTTATGAAAAAACTCATTTTTTGCTTTACAGTATTTTTTGTGTTCAACTTCACTGCTGATGCCAGACAAATTATCTCTGAAAATCAGCAGACGGTCAAACAGCAACTACATTCTAAATTTCTAAAGGAAACTCAGCATTTTAAAATCTTTTTACCCGAGAGCTTTCACGAAGCGTCGGATGCTCACCGATATCCGGTGATTCTGCTGCTGGAGGATAAATTTTTCCACCTCACCACAGGTATAGTACAGCATCTTAGTTTAGTAAACAGAATGCCAGAGTCTATTGTGGTCAGTCTCGAGAATGGTCCTGTGGTTCCAAAACTCTATACCAACGGCAGTGATTTTTGGCCGGAAGATTGGAAGCAGTTGCCCTTCGGTAAGTCTCCTGAAAAGTTTGTCGCCTTTGTGGAAAAAGAGCTTTTCCCCTACCTTGAAAATAACTATCGGGCCAACGACTACAGAATTGTAATTGGCTTTTCAGGGACTTCAATTTTTGCTCTACATGCCTTAGCAAAAGCACCTCATTTATTCGATGCACATGTGGCGATTGCCGCAGGCGATATCCTGGGAATGGGCTATCAGGAAGGCAAGAGCCTGATTGATGAATTCGAACAAAATCTCAGCAGCACAAATCGTTTTAAAAACATCCTATATGTGACCTCCGCAGATGGTGATGTGGAAACGGCTCCCATGATCGGTAGAAACCTGAAAGAACTCGACACCAGGCTCGATCAATACAACGGGGATACTTTTCGCTATATTTCGAAAGTCTATCACAATGAAAATCACTATGATGTCGCTCTGCCAGCGCTTGGAGAAGCATTTAATCTGATTTTTCCAAAAAGCAAATGGTCCGCAGATTACAGAGAGTTATCTGCAGAAGATGGGAATGCTCTGGCAAATATTGATGCCTACTATCAGCAGTTAAGCAAAGATTACGGTGTTACTTTTCTCCCGATGGCAGAAAGATGGAATAGCGTCAATAGCCTGAGATGGGTTGGTTTGAATTTACTACAACGAAATAGAATTGCAGAAGCCATCAAGGTTTTGGATAGAAGAGTTCAATACAGACCCAGGTCGGTAAATGCACACGCAGATTTGTCAAAAGCTTACGAGCAATACGGGCAAGTGAATAAGGCTATTGAGATACAGGAAAAAGCAGTGCAACTAGCTACTAAGCAAGAACTGGAACCTGTCGGGAGATTCATAGAAAAATTAAGTGAACTGTATGCAAAAGCGGGGATTCAAAAACCCGCGATTTCAGTCGATGATGATCAAAATGGCAAATTGTCAAAATATCAATTGACCAAAATCTTTGAAAATTATAATCAGATCAGGGCAAAAGTTTTTTCAGATAACTCTACCGTTGCTGATGTTGATAGTCTATTTGCTTTCTACACGGATTCATTCACCTATAATCATCCGGATTACGGAGGCATCTATTCAAGAGGTTTATTGTATAACAATACGGTCAAATTTCTAAAAGCTGGCAGGTATAAAAGCAGCCCATCGAGAAATATTCTGAATATGATCGTGGGTCTCAATGCAATCATCATTGAAGAACAGTATGCTGGCAGCAGTGAGAAAACAGTGACACTATACAAATTCGCTGGCGATAAAATCAATTACATCGAAGAATACTGGTAAAACACTTCAAAACCCACTTTTAAAATGAAATTTCTTACAGTTCTAACTCTGATTTTTTTAGCTTCCGGACCTCTTTTTAGTCAAGGTATTGTCAATCGGATTAAATCTCATGTCATCTCTTCACCGGAGCTGGCGGACAGCATCAACGTAGAGGTTTTTCTACCTGATAATTATTCCCAAAGTACAGATGAATATCCTGTTTGCTATGTGCTCGATGGTCAATGGTTCTTTTCTCATGCAATGAGTGCAGAAATGGCATTCACAGAAAGAAATGGCGGCAAAAAAACACCTTACTTCATCGTAGTAGGTATCTCTTTAAATAATGCACAAAGGTTCAACTGGTCCGGCGAGACCTCAAAATTACTGATGTTTCTCTCGCAAAAATTAGTCCCATTTATCGATGGTAACTATCGAACAAACGATGAGAGAATACTTTTCGGTTGGGAAGCAACGGGTGGATTTGTGATTCGTTCCTTATTTAAAGAAAATTCTCCGTTCTCCGGGTTTATCGCCGCAAGCCCATCGCCACTATATGGTGAATACTTTCCGCACTTAAAAAACGAGTTCACAGAATTTGAGAAATACCTGATCCATGCGAAAACAAAAAACCGGTATGTATTCATCGCTGAAGCAGAAAACGATTATCCTTCCGGATATGGGATTAAGAATATCTTGCAATTGCTCAATCAAAAAGCTCCTGAAAACTGGAGATGGTCTTTCCAAAAAATGACAGGCGTTACTCACAGGATGACGGCATACGATGCTATTTTCAAAGGAATTTATCAGTACTTTCAATATTATGAAAGACTGCGATACAACAGTCTCGGTTCTTTCGAACAGCTTGGCGGAATTCAGTACCTGAACGGATATTACCGAAAGCGCTCTGCTAAATATCAGATTTCCGAAGAAGAAACGATAAAGTCCATTAATGCAACCAAAAGAGGATTGATACTCCTGGCAATACTGGAAAACAACGCAGCAGTTTTTGACACTTTTTACGTCAGTTTCGGTGGACTGAAATTCATAGATACCTTATTCCTCCCACATGGCATTGCAGTGGGAAACTACTGCCTGAATCATCAAAACAAGGAACGAGCCATTGAGATTTTCCAATTCCTGATCAATAAATTTCCGAAAAGGGCAAATGCCTACAATGGTTTGGCTGCCTGTTTCGAAGCTAACGGAAACGTTGAAGAAGCCAAAACATATTATCAAAAGGCAGTGGAGCTGGCAACACAAAACGATAACTACAGATTAATAACCTATCAGGAAAATCTGAAAAGAGTAAATAGTTCAAATAATGACTACTAAAAAATCACTCATCATCCATCTGATAACCATCCTGTTATGTCTTGTACACGCGCTGAATGCACAAACGAATATCACAGTGGGAGAAAAGCATGTGATCACTTCTACTTACCTCAATGAAGAACGTACCATCCAGGTGTCAGTGCCTGATAATTATGAACCGGATGCTAAAAAGTATCCAGTCCTATACTTGCTGGATGGCCAACGGTTCTTTTTGTATGGTGTTAGCCTGCAACAATCCTTTCAGCAGTTTAAACTCACACCTGATTTTATTGTAGTAGGGATCAATAACAGTTATCCACAACGCTTCCGGCATTTCTCGGAAACAGTAAAATTCAAAGGCTTCATCGAGCGGGAATTGGTACCCTTTGTCGAATCGCAATACAGTACTTCAGCAGATCATCTGCTTTTCGGATGGGAATATGCAGGAGCATTTTCCCTGGATTTACTTAATAGCAACGAAAACGAATTCAGTGCCTACTTCCTTGCAAGCCCTTTTCCAATTACACAGAAAAGACTGGATAAAACTGATTCAATATTTAATTCACTTTACAATAAAACCCGGTTACTGTATTTCACGGTGAGCGAGTTTGAGAATCAGGTAAATGAAGGAGTTAACGAATTGATATCCGTCTTGAAACGCACCGATAATGCCAACTGGAAATTTGAGCTTCTTCCGAATGAATCTCACAGATCGACACCTTATCACACGATTTATGATGGCCTCTGTAATTACTATTTCAACTATCCCGAACTGCAGTTTGCAACGCTCGCCGAATACAGAGAAAAAGGTGGACTTCCTTATGTATATGAATATTACCAACAGCGCTCTGAAAGGTTTGATTTTCCCAATAACATCACTTCATGGACAAAATTTTCTTTGATCAGGAACGCTGTCAGAGCAGATGACTTAGATGAATTTGTGATGTTGATGGAAGAATTCAACGATCAGGAATTCCTCAAACACATCAACGAAAGGAGGATTAAAACGCTTGCAGACTACTACGTTCATAAGGAACTGAAGCGGGAAGCCCATGTGCTTGCCCGAGACTTTCTAAAATTGCACCCTGAATCCGATCTAATTAAAGAATTTCTTAAGAAACTGAAGTAACAGCTCTAAAACTAGTTTTACTAAATTGTAGTAAAACATTGGAATTTACTTTTATTAAGTAATACTATTTTGTAGTATTGTAAAATGAAGCAATACCAATTAGGCGAATTTGAAGAGATCGTCCTGCTGACAGTGGGTATTTTACATGGCAATGCCTATGGTGTCACCATCAAGCAGGAAATAGAAACAAGACTTGGCCGAGAGGTTAGTGTTGGCGCACTGCAGACCACACTGAGAAGAATGGAATCTAAAGGATTTCTCGATTCAAAAAAAGGAGAAACGTCCTCAGCAAGGGGCGGTAGGCCTAAATTATACTTCACCATAACACCTTATGGAAAAAAAGCGATAGAATTTACCAGGGAACAACGAAATGACTTATGGAATGCTTTACCGGATTTAGTGTTGAAACTAAACTAGTCTGCTAATGAAAAGTCGTGAAAAAAAGATTCCCCGCTTCCCATTTGCGCTCCTACGGTGGCTCTGCAAACCAGACTATTTTTCGGATATCGCCGGTGATCTGGAAGAGTTTTTCTGGATAAGAGTAAGAGAAAAGGGCTACAGAAGAGCTAAACGTCATCTTTTAAAAGACGTAATCCTGCTATTAAGACCAGGCATTATCAGAATTGGATTCCCAAAAAATAACTACCTGAATATGTTTAAACATACTTTCAAAATCACTTTCAGAAATTTCAGCAGAAACAAATCTTCTGTTGCTATAAAGCTCATCAGCCTGACAACCGGACTGACCAGTCTGTTGCTGATCTACCTCTGGGTCCTCGACGAATACCAGGTGAACAGGTTCTTTCAAAGTTCCGACAGGCTTGTACAGGTACTGCAAAATGAATTTAACCCCAACGGAGTTGATACTGATGAAAGTACTCCTGCACCACTGGCAAATGCTTTGATGTCAGATTTACCTGAAATTGAAAGAGCTGTTGCTGTCGTACCCTATGAGTGGTTTGAAGGAGAAAAACTGATTTTAACTGATAGCGACAGTAAGTTTTTGTCTTCCAAAAACATCTTTGCCGGAAGGGAATTTTTCAACATATTTTCATTTGAATTAATCAGAGGACAACGGGAAGAAGTTCTCTCAAAGAAAAATACGGTTGTTATCTCACAACAGTTGGCTGAAAATTTATTCAACAGTACGGATGTTGTAGGAAATGAATTGGAGTGGATTCATGACGATTATGGTGGCAAATATATCGTAACTGGTGTATTCAGGAAGCCGCCGGAAAATGTAACGATGAAATTTGATGCCGCTTTTAGCTATCAAAACTTTATGGATTCTGATGAAGACCTAAGTTTATGGACAGAAAGTGACCCAAATACATACGCTTTATTGAAAGATGCGAGCTCCCTGGCAACAGTGAATAGTAAGTTAACAGACTATTTAAAGTCTAAAAATGAGCATATAAATGATCAACTGTTTGGGCAGCTATTATCTACCAGATATCTATATGGTACTTATGCAGATGGCATTCAACAAGGCGGAAGAATTCAGTACGTAAAACTATTTGTATTAATAGCGATCTTTATCCTATTGATAGCAAGTGTCAATTTCATGAATCAATCAACTGCAAAGGCTAGCAACAGAATGAAGGAAATAGGTGTCAAAAAAACGATGGGCGCCAGCAGAAACGCCCTTGCCTTTCAATATCTTGTGGAATCGTTAATGCTGACGATTTTTTCACTGTTGATAGCGGTGATCCTGACGATTTTACTATTACCGTATTTTAACCTCATAACAGCGAAATCGATCCAGTTTCAACCCGATTTCTTCATGCTTGGCTCACTTTTGGCTGTTGCTCTGGTAACAGGGCTCATCTCGGGAAGTTATCCTGCATTATTCCTTTCCGGTCACTCACCTGTTGATGCGCTCAAGGGAAAGAGAAATATCAATCTCGGCGAAAAGGGTATCCGAAAAGGTCTGATCGTATTCCAGTTTGTAATAGCCATCATTTTAATTAGCGGAGTGATGGTCGTTTATAAACAGGTGGATCTAATCCAGTCTAAAAACCTGGGTTATAACAAAGAGCAGATCATAGCATTCAATACCAGCATCCTGCAATCCGGAGCAGATACCGATCGGAACATCTCCGAAAAGGGAATTGAAATGCTGTTGCAACGTCTAAAAAACACAACGGGTGTTGTCAATGCTTCCAACTTTGCACACAATATCATTGGCGATTATGGTACCACAACAGACCTATCCTGGCCTGGGATGGAGAAAAACCAGACCTCCTTATTTGCAAATGTTGCCGCTGGCTATGATTTCATCGAAACCATGGAAATAAAACTCAAATCCGGCAGGTCTTTTGATCGGGCATTCAGCACAGATCATGAAAAAATCATTTTCAATGAAACGGCTATCAGGAAAATGGGCTTAACCGATCCAATCGGTAAAAAGGTAAACCTATGGGGACAGGAGAGGGAAATAATCGGAGTAGTGGAAGACTTTCATTTTGATAAACTTTATCAGAAAATCGAGCCTCTGTTCATCAATCTCACTACTGGCAGTTTTGCTTCACAGATCATGGTGAAAATTGGCCCTAAAAACCAAAAAGCCACGCTGGGAAAAGTTGAAGAAGTATTCAAGTCATTTTTTGTATCGGGATTGCCTTTCGAATTCAGATTTCTCGATGATCACTACCAGGAACTGTATGCTCAGGAAATTCGAACGGTTCAGTTGCTCAAATACTTTACACTGGTTGCAATTCTGATTTCCTGCCTGGGACTTTATGGCATGGCAGCCTTCGTCGCAGAGCAACGCAACAAGGAAATAGGCATCAGAAAAGTTCTGGGTGCGAATTTCTGGGGAGTTGTCAAGCTGATCACCGGAAGTTTTACAGGCCTGGTATTGATTTCAATAATCATTGCACTGCCAGTTGCTGCCTACCTGTTACAGCAATGGCTAGAAGGCTTCTCTTACAGAATTGAGCTAAGTCCGTTGTTTTTTGTGATGACAGCACTCTTCACATTGATAATTGCCTGGGTTGCAATCGGGTTCGAAACAGTAAAAGTGGCACTGAGCAAACCGCTTGACGCGTTGAAGGAAGAATGATACTTTTACAATTGATCATATAGCTGAAGCATCGGAAGATTTCCTATCTTTAATGAAAGTTACTGCCATTGGTTGGCTGTTGGAATTCAGTTGGTGTTGTAATTGATCCAATATTATCTGATGACTGATGACTTCAGTATTTTAGTTTGAAAATCTTTTTATGATGGATCGATCAATTGTTACAGTTAAATGGCTGTCAGAAAATTTAAAGGCCCCTGATCTTATTATTCTGGATGCCAGTCTGAAAGGAAATGTCTCTGGCCTCACACCTAAACACCAGGATATTCAGATAGAGGGTGCCCGCTATTTCGATCTGAAGGGAAAGTTTTCTGACAAAAGCAGTCATTTGCCTAACACACTTCCTTCCGCAGCAGCATTTGCTGCTGAAGCCAGACAGCTTGGTATTAACGGAGGGAGCAAACTAGTCATTTACGACAATATTGGCGCCTATTCCAGTCCAAGGGTGTGGTGGATGTTTAAAACTATGGGGCATAACGAGGTAGCTGTACTAGACGGTGGGCTTGATGCCTGGGTTAATGCCGATTTGCCTACAGAACCCATACAAGAGAACTCTTATGAAATGGGTGACTTCAGCGCTACCCGAGACGAAACGTCTGTTAAAACCGCCGATGATGTACTGGAAAACATCAGTACGCTAGACTTCATTACCATAGATGCCCGGTCAGCGGGAAGGTTTAAGGCGGAAGCCCCCGAACCTCGAGCTGATCTAAGAAGTGGACATATTCCTCAATCAAAAAATCTTCCATTCAAACAGGTACTGGAAAACGGTCGGTTCAAGTCCGAAGAGCAGCTGAATCAGCAGTTCACAGAGCTAAATCCGGACAGAAAGCCAATGATTTTCACTTGTGGTTCCGGACTTACTGCCTGTATCATACTACTTGCCGCAGAGCTTGTGGGGTACGGAGAAACAGCGATTTACGATGGATCCTGGACTGACTGGGGAAGCCGCCCCGAACTGCCCATAGAACTCTCGAATTCCAATGAATGAAAAGATCTTAAAACAGCTAATTTCAATTTTGATATTAAAGCTATCACGACAGGTTTATTACGTCAATTTTTAATTTAAAGAATTAGCGAATTTTTATTTTCAATTCATATTTATGAATCTCTGTTATCCGGGGAAAAATCTGTGTAAAACAGTTCTGATATGACGTTTCGGAAATGAGCTGTAGCTTTTAGGTTTAAAATCTGCGCAAAGGCGGGCTGGATGGTTCGCCATTGCGACTGCCAAAAAACCCGGCTGAGCCGGGATGCATTGATTTTTTTGGTCGCTCGGCGATCCGATTGACTTTTTTGCCGGGATGCATTTCGTTTTTGTGTCTAACCGGGCCGCCCGGACAAAAATGAACAGACCTAAGACATACAGCCAAACTTAAGGTTGAAGGTACCTTACTTTTACAAATGCAACTAAAATACTGCATTAGATAATAATAGACAAGTTTTGATTACAAGATTTATTTTAACAGCACACTAAGGATTATCAACTCATAATTAAACATAAGACTATAAAACTCAATGCGATCATATCTATTATCTGAGGACAAATCAATTGTGAGAGGCTGAACAAGTTTTCATAATAATCAGAAATGAAAAATTTCTATGCTTTCAACAGAATACCTGCGCCTATATAGAAATAGGTATTTACAGCTTTTTGATTGGGATCGTACCCAACAGACCAGTTGGTATCGAAGAGAAAACGACGACCTAACCGCTCCTGAAAACCAAAGCCTAACTGTGGCGCAAAATTAAATCTATTGATATCCCGTGAAGGAAAATCAGCAGAGTCAACACTTTCAACACGTTCATAAATATTTGCGAAATTCAGCATGATATAGCTTCCGGAAAAAGATCTCACATTGTATCCATTGCTCATTCGCTTTAAAACTCCGATGTATTTTCTAATGGCCAATGATGCGTCATACCCGTAGGTAATGGCTCTATCTACCCCGAAAGCTGATTTGTTGTTAACGAAGTTAGTACCAATTCGTGGTTTGATAGTCCAGAACTTTAACAAATGGAACTCACCTTCAAGTGCCGGATTAATCTGTATGCGATGGCGGGCGAATTGTAAATAGAGGTTATCAACCTCAAGGATAGGCGTGCTCCACGATACGTCCGATTGTCCACTCATTGCAGCAACCTTATTATTTGCTTTAGTCGGTTTGGCAAAAGCCAGTCCACCGGCAATTCTGGTACTTAGATCAAATGCTCCAAAAATATCATTGTAGGCAATTACTGCAGATACATCCAGATAATCCCAATTGCTGGACCTCTGCTGCATACCAAAAGCCAGACGGTAGCCCGAATCTGCATGATAAAAATTGTCTGGGTCATTAAATCGCCTGAAATAGCCCAATCGTAAATATTGCCCACTGAAATTATCAACGCTGTTATTCTTCGACTTTGATTTCCGCCTTTTGTGAGGATAATATCGAATACCAGGATTTAACCAACTTGCCTGATCCTGATTGAGCGAGCCTCTTGCCATCCCTTCCAGCTCAATCGATATGGCAGGGCGAAGCTTGTACTCCACTGCAAATGAATTTATAAATGGTAGATCTCTTTCACCTTTATTATCTAAGCTGTTCGTAAAAGAAACCAAATTTTCAACACCCAGCAGATTAGCTTTAAACATGATTTTCTGTTCGTATTGGTTGATGTCGAAATAATTATAATATGCAGTATTTTGCTCCTTTTCTGCAACTGTTGAGTAACTAACAGATTCATCCTGAGCCATTAGCTGAAAGCTAAAAATACTGCTCAGACTGAGAATAAATACACTGACAAAGTATTGTAAAATATGAAGTTTTAATTGAGATTTCATAGACGTAACTTGTTATAATTAATCATTATTCATTTAGTAGAATTCCAACTCCGATATTCGAATAATTAATCACTTTTTCTGTAAAAACACTGTAACCGACTTCCGAGGATACATCAAATAAAAACCTGTTGCCAACTCGATGCTGCCACCCTATACCCATCTGTGGTGCAAAGTACATTCCTTGTCTATCGGATCGTCTGAAGCGATCAGTCTCAAAGAATTCTGATCTCAGATAGAGATTTTCGAATGTAAGACTTAGGTAGAAACCAGAGAAAGAAACAGTTTCAATTCCTTTTTCAATTCTTCTTCTAATCCCCAGATACTTTCTAAATTCAGCTGAAAAGTTATAAACCAGGTCTACAGGTTCACCACCGCCAATGACACTACTGGCAAACCTATTGTATCTGATATGACTAAAACTAGCGCTTGGACGCACCGTCCAATAGTTTTTGATGTGTATTTCCGATGAGAATGAGGCAAAAACCCAATCATGGCTGTCACTAAATTGAACGTTAGGATTATCAATAAAAAAAATCGGTTTCGACCAGGTCAGGTCATTTTTTGGTGACCTGTGGATCATGTCTTTTACTTTTTTAGACTTACCATAGGCTATTCCTCCGCTGATTTTAGTACCCAAAGTAATTGTACCTGTGAAATTTTCACGCGTCAAAACTGCTGCCAAATCCAGATATCCCCACTTACCTACTTTTTGCTGGAGACCGTAAGAAAAATCCCAACCGTTAGGTATACTAAATTCATTTCGAAAATTATTGAACTGACCCGAATAACCTAATCGCAGGTAACTACCCGTAAAGTTATTGACTCTGTAGTTTTTAGCTTTCGAACCGACTCTTTTGGAAGGATAATATCTGACACCAGCCCCCAGGCTACTGGATTGAGAAGAGTTCAAAATACTGGAAAACATACCGTCAACATCGAATGAGATCGCTGGCTTGTATTTGTATTCGAGTCCTAAAGAGGAAATTAAAACACTTGCTGAATTATCCACCAGAAGATTTTCTGCTCCGAACAAATCCACTTTAAAAAGGAGCTTCTGTTCATACTGATTAATGTCAAAGTATCTGTAAACTTGTGAATTCTCCTCCTCTTCAACCGTCGTTGAATAAGTAACAGTCTCGTCTTGGGCCCATATTTTGACAGATGCAAACAGTATCCAAAGTATAATCGTAAGGGCTTTATTTAGTTGGTTTTTTCTAAACATTTTATATCAATTTTGTTGTTATGGTTTTCAATGATGTAAAAGGACACTAACACCAACTGATGCTGAAACTCTGAACGACTCAGTTAACTGGTTGTATCCGACATTCCAACCACCACCTATTAGAAATCTACTACCTACTTTTTCCTGTAGACCAATTCCAACATATGGTTGAAAATTAAAACCGTTCTGATCTCTGGACTCAAGGCCCTCCGCTTCATAATAGTCAAACCTGCTATATAAGCTCCGGAATGAAAGTTGCGCATAAAAGCCGGAAAAAGACTTGGCTCTGCGACCTGTTTGCAGCCTCTTTTTCACACCCATGAACTTACGGATAGAAATTGAGCTGCGATAGCTTACGATTTCCGGGTTAGCAATGCCAAACCCATCTTCCCTCAGATATGAAAGATTAGCATAACTTGCAGAAACGGATGGAATGATCACCCAATAATGTCCAAGGTGAAATTGTCCTGAAAAGGAGGTACCCATTGAAAAGAAATCTCTGCTGGCTTGCAAAAAGAATCTATTCATGCTGATGATAGGCCTATTCCAGGAGATCTCGTTTTCTTCAATATCTCTTTCCACAAAGTCAGCTTGTCTTTTCGAAAATCCGAAAGCCAGACCACCAGCAATCCTTGTGTTGAAAGTCAGAATACCAAAATATTGGTTGTAGGCAAGCAGACCGGACACATCCAAATATCCCCATTTACCAACTTTCTGCTGTCGGCCTATGGATAACTCATATCCATCCGGAAGTAAATTTGTTCTTTGGAAACGTCTGAATTGCGTACCGTATCCCAATCTCAAGTAATTCCCCGAGAAGTTATTAACTCGATCATTCTTTGCCGAACTACTTGTTCTTTTAGCCGGATAGTATCTCAGTCCACCGCTTAACCAGCTGATTTCATTAGGATTCAATGTACCTGGAAACATACCCTCGACATCCACGGACAAAGAAGGCATTATTTTGTATTCTGCTCCTATCGAATTAATGAATATACCACTGTTCTCCGAAGAAATAAATCCCTGAATACCATTCAAATTAGCCTTGAGTAAAAATTTCTGCTCATACTGATCAATGTCAGAATATTTATGAGCAGGCATCTTTTCCTCCTGTGACGTGGAATAAGAAATCGACTCCTCCTGTGCGTATAAATGTTGTGTCATAAAACAAACTAATAAGATGACAAATGTGAAAGAGGCCTGTCTTAGGTTATTTATTTGATGCATTGTACTGTAAGTTTAGAGTGATTGGCTTAAATGTATTGGTGATTTTTATCCAGGGTTTTTCCGTCCCATGAGTATGCTCATAACTGCTCTCGTCTTTTCGCTCCTGAAATATTCCCGGAACAATGACCTTTGAATTGCTACTGATCAACTTGTAATTGTACAGACTTAGATCGGAGAGGGTAAACCCGATTGTGGTACGGCTTGATTCCATTTCAATTGACTGAAAGTGATCGCCCATAAAACTGGCAAATCCATAGTTGCTGATAATCTTCACTTTTCCTGAGTAATAATTCACATTCAGGTCTGCTTTTTGCAAATTTAGATTACTGATACCTCCGCTATTGAGCAGATCGGTTTTCCCAAAAATGGCTTCAACAATCTGTTCGCCATCACAATTTTCTATGGTATTGTTAACAAATCGTGTGTTGACCTTCAAAAAGCCTTTCAATGACTTGAGATTCAGCGTTCCGTATTTGTTTTGCACCTGGATGGCAAGCGCTTCAGGGACTTTTAGTTCATACCTGGCAGAGAGGTTTCCCTTAACTTTGCGGAAACCATTAGCGATAGAAAAATAATTTCTGATGAGTAATTCGTTATCATTTTCGATCTGATAATCGAGATAAGCCAATTCCTCTTCTGCGACTTCCCTCTTAGGGTGTTTGGAGATCAGTTCCAGTTTAAGAATCACAGAACTTCCCTTCCATCCTGTGATATGAACCTGTGCTTTTTCGGCAAAGACTTTTAATGTATCACCTGCCTTTATATCGATCTCTTTGTTGATGGTTTTAGTGACTACCTGCACCACCTGTCTGCCGAACAGATTGTTGCAATGGCAGATTACAAACAGAGCCACTAAAAAGACCAGTTTAATTTTCGATGCTTTTTTCATGACAAAACCATTTGGATTAGTTGATTAGTGATTTCCGACATCATCCCCTCCACTTGCGCTTTGGAAGCAATAAAAGAAGGATCTTCTCCATACTTTTCGATCATCTGATCGATCTCGATCATTTCTGATTCCAGTTCGATTAGCTCATCGGATAATGACTGAAACTCGGGACTTTTACAGATATCAGCCAAATGCAAACACTCCGATTTGATAAATTCCATGGCCTCTGTTTCCGAGCCACCCACATCTGTGGGAGTTTCAGGCAATTCTTGACTGATTTCCGTGCTATATGACAGGTCTTCAGAAGTCAGATAGTTCGAAAGATACAAATAGGATCCTGCAGTGATCAGCAGTGCTATCGCAGCGGCTACAGACCACCAGAATAGTTGATTACGTCCCTTACTTTCCTGAGCAATCTGGTCCCACAATTGTTCATCACTCCAGTTAATAGGAGGCCGAACCTGATCGAGTGACCTGATTTTCTCTCTTAATATTTTATCTTCTTTGTCCATCCTTTCATTATTTAAAATATGGATTTAACAATTCTTTTAGTTGCCTGCGGGCATGGGTAAGCTGTGACCTTGAGGAGCTTTCCGCTATTCCCAGTTGCTCGCCAATCTCTTTGTGTGAATAGCCTTCTATCGCGTATAAATTGAAAACCAGCCGGTAGCCGTCGGGCAGCTTTCGGATCGCATCGTAGAGATATTCTGAATCCAGCGATGAAATGGGCACATCAGGGAGATCAAAAGTTTCGTGGATGCTGACGGTTGGGTGCATCCTGCTGTTTTTGCGCAACAACATCAGGCATTCGTTTACCATGATTTTCCGAATCCATGCATCGAGACTACCTTCCCCCCGATATCGGAACTTTTTGTGATTTTTAAATACTTTTAAAAACCCAGCTGTCAACACTTCGAAAGCAGCAGCCTCATCCCGTAAATACCGAAGGCACAATCGAGTCATCGCAGCTACGTACCAATCGTAGAATTGCCTCTGTCCTTTCGGTGTTTTACATTTTCGAATGAGTTCTTTTTCTGTCAAAGTTTTACCGTTATGACCATTCCATCTGTAAAATGATCAGAATGACAGAAACGCTGTAAGCAAACAACACTTTTTTTCTGAAAAGAGTCAATTATGAATATAATCTTTTGACTATCAGTTTTTTATGAAATATAAAATATAATAATTTTCATGTAAAGGCACTTTTGTCCGGGAAAAATCTATGTAAAAACAGTTCTGATATGACGTTTCGGAAATGAGCTGTGACTTTTAGTCTTAAAATCTGCGCAAAGGCGGGCTGGCCTGCCAAAAAACCCGGCTGAGGTGATTTTTTTGGCTTGAGTTTTTTGGTT
>JBCBHL010000131.1:0-18101 GCA_038525605.1 Bacteroidota bacterium | reverse complement strand
TCTCCAGTTGGGTCTCGTATTGATACTTCTAAACATATTTCCGGAACTCAACTGGAGATTTGGTTTAGGAATCTATGAGTTCACTGATCTCCCCTTTACAAAAGGATACGTACAGGTGAAAGGCTTTGGTGAAATCGGTTACCTCGAAGATGAAAGGCCAATTACAGATGCCAAGTATCACGAAAAGTCGGCTTACATTAGGACCAATAAACTACCGATTAATTTGATCATCGGAATGAATCACTCAGTAATCTATGATGGGTTTAAGGAAGACGGCACACGACTTCCAAGTGACTTCATCGAAGCGTTTTTTGCGAAGAGTGCCCTTAACTCTGGCAATGCCAGCGACAGCATCAACGCTGCCGGAGCACATTTCGGACTTTTTGATATTGGATTTGAAATACCATTGGAAAATGGCTCTTTAAGTCTTTATTTTCACCAGCCTATCTCTGACAGATCCGGCGTGAAAGAGAATTTCACTCAAAATAAGGATTACATGTTAGGCATTGAACTCAAACTGAAAAAACATTCCTTCCTAAAATCCCTTGTTTATGAGAACATATATACATTACATCAGAGCGGTAGTGGTCTACCTGATCCAAGAATAAATGGTCGTTTTTTTACTCTCGGTCAATTGAAAGCATTGGACAATTATGATCAATTCATACTGGATAATTATGGAATCGTTACAAACAATGCAACTTGGGAAGAATTCAGAGATATTGTAGAAAGAGAATCCAACAATGGGTTTGATTTTAGTGGCAGGGATGATTATTATAATAACGGCCAATACCCAAGGGGCAACTCTTATTTCGGATTACAGTTTGGTAATGCGCTTTTCACTACGCAGGAACGTTTGCTTAGAACGAATAACTCTAATGGTAATTACAGATTGTTCTTCATTAACAATAGAATAGTAGCGCATCACATCGGAATGAAGGGAAAAATCAAAGATTTTGATTTCAAATTTTTAGGTTCACTGACATTCAATTACGGTACATATGCCGGATTCTATGGCGGAAGTCGTAGCTCGTTAACTGAAGACCTGGATTACGAGTTTAGAAATATCTTAAGTCAGCAGTCATTGCTGTTTGAAATATCCAGAAAAATAAATGATAAGATAAGCTATGAAGTAGAGCTTGGTGCAGATTTTGGAGACTTTGGTAATAATGTTGGAGTATCGGGTAGTATCAGGTATCAGCTGAAGTAACTAATGTATTGATTGTTTTCTTCATCCGGGTCAGACTAAAACCCTGATCGACAGTTTTCCTGGCACTTTTTTGTAATCTATCTCTCAACTGAGAATCCTGAATTAGTGCTTTCAAAGCCTGTTCCAACTGATCATTTTGTTTAGGATCCACCATCAGTGCATTGACATTGTCCGTTAGAAGTTCTGGTATGCCCGAGTGTCTGGTGGACACTACGCATGTATGACATGCCATTGCTTCCATAATAGAATTTGGCATTCCTTCGGTTTCTCCCCTTTCAGTTTCCCTGCTGTTAAGCACAAAAATATCTGCTGACTTAACTGCCGCGATCAACTCTTGATGACTAAGTGGCCCGGTCATCTCAATCTTTTGGTGATAGTTTGAAGCATTTATTATCGACCTTACCTCCCCTTCCTGATCGCCACCACCGACAATCTTTAAACGCAAATCAGAATGCTTTTTCGTTATTCTCAAAAATACTTTTACCAAATCAGGAACGCCTTTTTTAGCAACAAGACGACCGGCATGAATGATCGTAATTTTATCATCTTCAGAGTCTGCTGAACTTCCTGATATCCGATCTATTTTTTCAATGTCTGCTCCATATGGAATTTTGGTGATTTTATCTACCGGAACACCAATTTCCTCTAGTTTCTTTGCCAGATAGGCGGACGGTACGGTGAAACGAAAAGCGGACTTTCCAAGCGAAATAATTGCCTCTCTGTAACTTTGGTTGTTCAGTTTCCTGCTTGCATCAAATCCGTGAAAAGCACAAATGACAGGTATTCTAATCTCCTGCAAGGTTTCAAGATAAGCAGTAGCTGTGGTACCGTAATGTACATAGACCAGGTCTATTTTATTGACAGCAATGAATTTTTGAAAAAGGCACTGTATGTAAGCCGGATGCTGTTCTGAGGTCTTATGAAACTTATACCGCAATCTTTGCAAAGGTTTATCATACCAAATCAACTCATTTTGAAAAGCTATAACATGCTGTTTGGTGCTGATTCTTTTCCTTGCAAATAAAAACAAGTTGTGAACGTCCAGACATTTTATCTGGTTGTAAATGAATTGTTCCGATACGGGAAGAAATTTATCGCATAGGATCAGAACATTCATTATCGACTTAATCTCTTAAAAAACTTGATTTGATCTTTCGCTCTTCTTTGCCAGGTCAGATTTTCAGATGCTATTACCTGATTATCAGAAAAAGTTTGCCATCTGCCCTCATCAGAAACTATTCCTTCGATTTTTTCCTTCACCTCCGATAAGTCGGCCCAATCGACGAGGTAGCCATTATATCCATCTCGAATATATTCCGATAAGGATGGAAAATCAGAACCGATTACCGGTAAACCAAAAGAAGCATAGTCAAAATATTTGAGCGGAACAGTGAGGTATTCATTGAAATATCCTTCTTTCAGAGGAAGTAAACCAATTTTTGACTGCCCCAAAAGTTCATTCAGGTATTTTTTAGATTGCCATTCTCTAACCTCCACTCTGTTGGCAATGCCTCTTTTTTCGAATTCGGATTGCAATCCTCTGATTTCCTGCACTTTCCTGGAACCAATTATGATTATGGAATAATCATCATTTAGCAGTTCGGCAAGATTTAAGATATTCTCAATCCCCTTTCTTTCCTCCAGTGCACCAATATACAACAGTTGATTTTTTTTCTCTTCGTTTTTTGCTTCCGGTTTTCTGTACCCGGTTTGAAATACGGTTACAGGAATATTGAGCCTCTTTTCATACAAATCTTTCTGAAACCTGTTCAAGCAAATAAGGCCATCCAGCTTTCGAAAAAAAAGTCTTTCGATGATCGACTGTTTCCTTCTGCTACTTTTCTGAATATCGTTTCGCAATGACAGGTCGAAGAAAAAATCATGGGTTTCAAAAAACACCTTTTGTGTTTTCTGTCTTGCCAGCAACAAATGCGGTAATACACTGTGCTTACGGGTAATGATAATTGCGTCGGAAAACTGATCCCGTTTGATGGCGGAAGCAACAGCTCGGTAAAAGGCCCAGTTGCTTTTTCCTTTCAACTCGATTGCACTTAAAGAGAGATTAGTGGGAAGTGATTTAAAATTAAATTTTTCCCGAAGGAGCTCCTCACCAGACTGAGCAGATCTATTTGTTACGAAAAGATGGGTTTCTATACCTTCTTCAGCTAAACTTACGGCATTATTGAAGACAAACGTTTCTGACGTATCGTTTTTGGCTAAATCGGTCGTATGGACATATATTATTTTCAAATTACAAATGAAGGATGCATCGGTTAAAAATAAGCTGCTGCATTTCGGTCTAATGGTAATTTCAGACTAACTAGTAACTGAAGTTCCAATGCACCCTTTTTATAATTAATTAATTTAGTATCTGTAATATTCTGGCTTGTATGGCCCTTCAACGGTCACACCTATGTAATCCGCCTGGTCTTTGGTAAGTTCTTCCAATTCCACACCAATTTTTTCGAGGTGCAGTTTGGCAACTTTTTCATCCAAATGTTTTGGAAGCATGTAAACCTTGTTCTCGTAATTATCAGAGTTTTGCCACAATTCGAGTTGCGCCAAAGTCTGATTTGTAAAAGAATTAGACATGACAAAAGATGGGTGACCAGTGGCACAACCCAAGTTAACAAGTCTTCCCTCTGCCAGTAGAATGATGTCATTACCCTCTACGTTGTAAAGATCCACCTGAGGTTTGATCTCAACTTTTGTATCGCCATAGTTTTCATTTAACCAGGCTACTTCTATTTCATTATCAAAATGACCGATATTACAAACGATCGTTTTATCCTTCATCTCTTTGAAGTGCTCACCTCTTACGATGTCCTTGTTTCCTGTGGTCGTAACAATAATGTCTGCTCTTGAAACAGCATTAGACATTTTCTTGACCTCATAACCGTCCATTGCAGCTTGTAGTGCACAAATTGGATCGATTTCAGTTACTATAACTCTTACACCAGCACCTCTCAAAGAAGCCGCAGAACCTTTGCCTACATCACCATACCCAGCAACTACCGCTACTTTTCCAGCAAGCATCACATCTGTCGCTCTTCTAATAGCGTCAACAAGAGACTCTTTACATCCGTATTTGTTATCGAATTTAGATTTAGTAACAGAATCATTTACATTGATGGCAGGCATTGGCAATGTACCATTTTTTACTCTTTCGTAAAGTCTGTGAACACCTGTAGTTGTTTCTTCAGATAATCCCTTGATATCGTTCACCAATTCAGGATATTTATCCAAGACCATATTAGTCAAATCACCTCCATCATCAAGGATCATGTTCAAAGGCTTGCCATCCTCAAAGGCGAATAGTGTCTGCTCGATACACCAGTCAAATTCCTCCTCATTCATACCTTTCCAGGCAAAAACAGGAATATCTGCCTTCGCAATTGCAGCTGCAGCATGATCCTGAGTAGAAAAGATGTTACACGAAGACCAGGTAACTTCTGCTCCAAGTTCAACCAGTGTTTCAATTAATACAGCAGTTTGAATGGTCATGTGCAAACAACCTGCTATTCTTGCTCCCTTCAATGGCTTTGAATCACCATATTCATCTCTTAAAGCCATCAACCCAGGCATTTCAGCTTCGGCCAGCTCTATTTCTTTTCTCCCCCAGTCTGCCAGGGTAATATCTTTTACTTTGTATGAAGTACTTTGTTCTACTGACATTATGATATCAATTAATTAAGTTGCAAAATTAAATGAAATTGATCGGAATAGCTCAAATTAAAATTATTTTAAGAAAGAAATCTCTTTAATATCAAAAGCATATTGATTTTTATCTTTCTCTACTATTAATCTTCCAATTTGATCGACCCCCAGAATTTTACCGTTAAATGCCTTTCCTGCCGCCTCGAATATATGCCATTCATCCTTCCACATCAGTTTTGAAAGGTAGTTACTCCTGATCGCGTGAAGACCGCTGTTTTTAAGTTGGAGGTAGTATTTCTCGATCGCAATCAGCGTCTCTTCCAATACGTCTCTCAGCTCGAACTCCGCTCCTGTTTCTCCAAACAAAGAAGTCGCCTGACTCACATGAAAGTTACCCTGATTAATATTCATTCCTATACCTACAACCATTTCCTCTAATTTGTTCCCTTTTAAACTGTTTTCAATCAGGATTCCGGCGCACTTTCGATCGGCGATATAAACATCATTGGGCCACTTAATTTGTACCTGACTTGAATGCGAGAATTTCTCAAACACCTCCCGTACGGCAAGTGAAATAATCATCGTCATGTTAAACTGTTCCGAAATTTTTAGAAACGAGGGTTTCAGAAAAAGCGAGAATGTCAGGTTTTTTCCAGCTTCAGTCACCCAGGTATTTCCACGTTGTCCCCTCCCGTCGGTTTGCTTGTCAGTAATTATGACAGAACCTTCCAGCAATTCGGAAGTGGCAGCCATTTTAGAGGCAATCTCATTAGTAGATTGACATTCTGGCAGATAAACAATGTGTTTGCCCAGAAATAAAGGTTTGGCAAAGATTTTATGCAATTATTTTTTAGTAGTTTTGTCCTTAAAATTAATTTTTGAATGCAGAAAAAACAAGAGGGTGCTCCTACCCTGTGTGAGTCGGTAGTGGAGGGGATGTTGGAAAAGAAAGCTTCTGATATATTAATCCTTGATTTGAGAGAAGTAAAAAATGCAATAGCAGACTATTTTGTGCTATGTTCTGGCTCTTCTGATACCCAAATAGACGCAATTTCTGACTCAATTGAAGAAGTAGTTTATAAAATTTCCTCACAAAATCCGTGGAAAAAAGAGGGTAGACAAAATAAAGAGTGGGTCTTAATCGACTATGTAGATGTAGTTGCACATGTTTTCAAAAAGGATAAAAGAGAATTTTATGCGATAGAAGAGTTATGGGGAGATGCTAAAATGATAAAAGTAGAATCATAAATCCCAAACTTTTAGTTGTGTTAAACGTTGTATAATAGATTTTAAACAAAGGTATTGATGGCAGACAAACCAAAAAGAGATAAGAAAATAATGGGGAGACCCAATAGGCCTAATTACCCTATGCTGGTAATATTCGGTTTACTTGCTCTCGTAATGATATTTTCTTATATCGCTAATGATAATTCCACAAAAGATATCACAGAGTACCAATTCAAGTCAATGGCTTTAAGTAATGACGTAAAAAGTGTTCTTTTACTTTCTGAGCAGAAGAAAGTATACGTTACCTTAAAGCCTGAAGCTTTAGCAAATAGCAAATATTCTATGGAACTGGACGACAGAGGTCCGTTTGCTAGCAAATCTGGTCCTCATTATGTCTTGGTAATAGTAGACTCCAAGGATTTCCTTGATAAGTTAGAGGATATTAACAGCCAGTTGTCCGGACAAAAAATCGAATATCTAATCGATCAGACGGAAAGTCCCAATGGCATGTTATTCAACATTGGAATTTTTGCATTGTTCATCTTTGGATTTTGGTTCCTGATGAGAAGAATGACTGGTGGCGGAGGTCCTGGCGGACAAATTTTCAACATTGGAAAATCAAGAGCAGCACTATTTGATGCTGAGAATAAGGTGAAAATCACTTTTGGCAATGTTGCAGGATTGGACGAGGCGAAGGAAGAGGTGAAAGAAATCGTTGATTTCCTTAAAAACCCTTCTAAGTTCACTAAGCTGGGAGGTAAAATTCCAAAAGGTGCCTTATTAGTAGGCCCTCCGGGAACAGGTAAAACGCTTCTTGCTAAGGCGGTAGCTGGTGAAGCAGCTGTTCCATTCTTTACTTTATCAGGATCGGACTTTGTGGAAATGTTCGTTGGTGTAGGTGCTGCTAGAGTTAGAGACTTATTTAAACAAGCAAAAGAGAAAGCTCCATGTATTGTTTTCATCGATGAAATAGATGCAATTGGTAGATCTCGTGGAAGAGGACAGATGCCTGGTTCAAATGACGAAAGGGAAAATACTCTGAATTCTCTGTTAGTTGAGATGGATGGATTTGCCACAGACAGTGGGGTTATCATCCTTGCTGCGACAAACAGGCCCGACGTACTTGATTCGGCTCTTCTAAGACCAGGTAGATTCGACAGACAAATCAGTATTGACAAACCGGATATTGTAGGTAGAGAGGCTATCTTTAGAGTCCATCTGAAACCACTAAAAAGTGCTCCTGATGTAGATTCAAAGAAACTGGCAGCTCAGACACCTGGGTTTGCAGGTGCGGAAATTGCGAATGTTTGTAATGAGGCAGCATTGATAGCAGCAAGAAGAGATAAAAAAGCGGTAGAATTGATCGATTTTCAGGATGCGATAGACAGAGTGATCGGAGGTCTTGAAAAGAAAAACAAAATCATATCTCCGGAAGAAAAAGAAATTGTAGCATACCACGAAGCAGGACATGCAGTAGCAGGTTGGTTTCTGGAGCATGCTGACCCATTGGTGAAAGTAAGTATCGTGCCACGAGGTGTTGCTGCATTAGGATATGCACAGTACTTGCCAAAAGAGCAATTCTTATATCAAACAGATCAGCTCATCGACGAAATGTGCATGGCACTTGGAGGTAGAGCAGCGGAAGAAATCATCTTTGATAAAATTTCTACCGGCGCACTAAGTGATCTGGAAAGAGTTACCAAAATGGCCTACAGTATTGTATCTGTATATGGAATGAATAATGAAATTGGAAATGTTTCTTACTACGATTCCAAGCAGTCTGAGTATTCTTTTAACAAACCTTACTCAGAGGCGACAGCACAAAAAATAGATGAGGAGGTTAAGAAAATCATTCAGGATGCTTATAATAGGACAAAAGACCTGTTGTTAGAGAAGAAGAATGAACTGGAAGTGTTGGCTAAAGAGCTTCTTGAAAAAGAAATCTTATACCAAAGTGATTTGGAAGGATTAATTGGAAAGAGGCCATTTGAAAAAGAGACCACATACGAAAAGTATACTAACAGCTCCAATGAATCTTCTGACGATGAAGAAGTAATTGACAAAGTAAAACAAGAGGTAAAAGAGGAAGTAAAACAAGAAGAAGCTAGTAACGACTAACCTTCTAACATTGAATTTTCGTTTTACCTGATTTAGTAGAGCGGTATCAGAACTATTTGAGATTTAGTATTTACTTTGCAACTTATAAAGCAAAGATTTTTGAATGCAAATCTTCATTTTGATACGGCTCTTTTTTTATGAATAAGCAGTTTGAAACTATACCTGAAGGAAAAAAAGTCTACTTTGCCAGCGACTTTCATCTGGGTGTGCCGGACAATAAGAGAAGTCTTGAAAGAGAGAAAAAAATCATTCGATGGCTGGACTCAATTAAAAGTGATGCAGCAGCTATTTTTTTAGTCGGAGATATTTTCGACTTCTGGTTTGAGTACAAGCATGTAATACCAAAAGGGTTCGTCAGGTTTCAGGCAAAATTACTCGAACTAAAAGACCAGGGAATCCCAATCATTTTCTTTACTGGTAATCACGATATGTGGATGTTTGATTATTTCGAAAAAGAATTTGAAATCCCAATTTACCGCTCTCCCGAGACTTTTATGATTGCCGGGAAGAAAGTATGCGTCGGTCATGGTGATGGATTAGGGCCAGGAGATCATTTTTATAAGTTTCTAAAGTTTTTCTTCAATAGTAAGATTTGCAAATGGGCATTTAGCTGGCTGCATCCAAATATCGGTGTGGGTATTGCCCAATACTGGTCGGGAAAGAGCCGCCTTGCCAACGATCATGCTGACGATGGCTACAAAGGTGAAGATGAGTGGCTTTTACAGTATTGTAAAGAACTGGAAAACTCAGATCCGCATGACTTATATGTGTTTGGACACCGGCATCTGCCCATAGAAGTGGAAGTAGGACAAACCAGTAAATATATCAATTTGGGTGAATGGGTGCATCATTGCACATTTCTCGCGATGGATCAGAACTCATATGAATTGAGTGAGTACAAATAAAAAAAGGTGAAGAAAGTCTCTCCACCCTGTCTAATTTCTTTGTAAACTTTCGTTTAGACTCCCTGCAGTAAATCAAGAATTTTCTTTCTAAACACAATTGAGTATTTGGCATTAGCTAATTCTATTTCTGCCCTGTTTTTATTATTAAGGCTTTCCAGATATGTGTAAAAATCAGTTAACCCTTCTTCATATCTCTGTTTCACAAATTTAAAAGACTGATCTAATGCTTTCAGGTTTTCCTGTGAAGCCCTGTAAGTTTCCTGGGCAGCAACCAGATCAAGATATACCTGCTGCACATTATTCTTAACATTCTGCTCAACTTCATTTTGCGCTATATCAGCATTTAACATGTTGAGTCTGGCGACCTGAATGGTATTCTTTGATCTAAACCTATTAAAGATCGGAATATTCAAATTGAAGCCCACCGATTCTGATCTGTTGTCGTTGATTTGAGTTCCGTAATTAATTGTATTTTCATTTTCATCCAGGATGTTGGAAGAATAAATTGACCCTATACCAGCGCTTGCGGTCAATGTGGGGCTTAGCGAACTGAAGGATTCTTTCAGTCCCAACCTGGCAGCCTCATAATCCAACTGAGCACTTTTCAAACTTGGAGAAAACATCAAAGCCTGTTGCATGATTCCCTGAAAATCCGGATTGTTGAGGATCAAATCTTCATCGCCAAAGTCATAGGTTCTGATTTTGTAATCTTTCGTATTCGGTAAGTTCAACAATTGAATCAATCTTAATTTATCTGCTTTAAAGGCATTTGTGAGAGTTACTAAATTAAGATTTTCATTTGCTAACTGCGACCTGAAGTTATATACCTGTTCGAGGTTACCTACACCTACCGACTCTCTTTTTACTTCACGTTCGAGCTGTTCATTCAGGAGCGTAACTCTTTCTTCCGAAATCCTCACCCTTTCTCTATCTAAGGCCACATTTAAGTAAGCCTGTAAGATATTTGATTCAGTATCTAATTTTGAGGATTCTAAGGTGTATCTGGATGATTCTTCGGTAGATTTAACTCTCTTCAATCGGTAGGTATTTCTAAAACCATTGAAAAGCATCAAAGATGAACCAGCACTAATTCGTGAATTTCTGGTAGTAGTGCTTATAAATTTACCAGAGATATTATCAAAATCGGTTCCAAATGTAAAATTGTAATTTCCGCTGGCGTTTAAGTTTGGTAAAAACTCCATCAATGCCTGTACTCTATTGGATTTAGCAATTTTAACATTATTCTCAGCTCTTTTTACCTGGAGGTTATTTTCTAAAGCAATCTTGATACAATCATCAAGAGACAATTCTTCCTGAGCAACTAAACAAAAAGGGGCGAGAAGTAACAGCCCAATTATAGATAATCGGATATTCATAGGTATAATTTCTAAATGAGATTGATGGGTCAGCATCTTATAGGAGCGATACTGACCCTTTATATTATGACTGCACCAGACTAGACCAGGCTATTGTCTTTGGCGTTGATGTTTTCAGATACAATCTGACCATCGAACAAGTGGATAACTCTATGGGCGTATTCAGCATCAATTGGTGAGTGAGTTACCATAATCACAGTAGTTCCACTTTCGTTTAGTTCTGTCAAAAGGCTCATCACTTCCTGACCGTTTGCAGAATCCAGGTTACCTGTAGGCTCATCCGCAAGAATCAATTTAGGTTTTGCCACTACAGCTCTGGATATCGCTACCCTTTGCTGCTGACCACCTGAAAGCTGCTGAGGGAAGTGATTTCTTCTGTGCATGATTTTCATTTGCTCCATCACCTCTTCTACCCTTTTCTTTCTTTCAGAAGCAGAGTATTTTAAATAAATCAATGGTAATTCGATGTTTTCGAAAACAGTAAGTTCATCAATCAAATTAAAGCTTTGGAATACGAAACCAATATTTGCTTTTCTTAAATCCGCTCTCTTTCTCTCATTATACTGAGAAATCTCCAGATCGGTGAAATGAAATTCCCCTTCTGATGGATTGTCTAAAAGACCGATGATATTAAGCAAGGTTGATTTACCACAACCCGATGGACCCATGATCGCAACGAATTCACCTTCTTTTACTGTCAGGTTTACACCTGCAAGTGCGGTGGTTTCAATTTCGTCAGTATAATAATACTTCTTAAGTCCTACCGTTTTGATTAAATCTTTTGAATTTTCCATAATAATGATTTTGTTCTTTTTATTTTGAATTTTACTTAAATACTAATCTGTCCTTGTCTGTGTATCCGTCATAAGATGACACTACAACTTTTTCACCTGGGGTTAACCCTTCGAGCACTTCATAAAACCTCGGGTTCTGTCTGCCCAGTCTTATTTTTCGCTTCGTAGCAAACTCTTCCGATGGATCTAATACAAATATCCAATTACCTCCCGTAGTATTGTAGAAACTTCCTCTCGGAATCTGGATCGCTGTAATGTTTTCACTTAATTGAAGTCTGATCTGTAAGGTTTGACCCCTTCTGATTCCTTCGGGAATACCCTGCGTGAAGGCCATGTCCACCTGAAATAGTCCGTTATTTACCTCAGGATAAAGTTTCTTCAACTCAAGGCCGTAGCTATTGCCTGCAAATTCAAACGTACCTTGTAATCCCTCATAAATCCTTGATATGTAGTGCTCATCGATATTTGCACGCACTTTAAAACCACTGACATCATCAATCTGACCGATGTTCTGACCAACGGAGATAGATTCTCCCACTTCCACATCTACAGACGATAACCTTCCGGTAATTGGTGCTTTCACAAATAAGTTATCCAGATTTCCTCTGATAATTGTGAGGTTGTTTTTTGTTCGCTCAAGGGTAGCTTCCAATTGCGATATTTGAAGTTTTGTGTTTTCTCTATCGAAGTTTTGGGATTCTACTTCGATTTTTCTGTTGGATACCAAACGCTCATACTCTCTCTTTATATTGAGGAATTCCTGCTCGGAAACTACTTTTTGCTTATATAATGGCTCGCTTCTTTCGAGGTTGTCTTTTGCAGCGTCAATTTGGAAGTCCAGTTCAGTGAGCCTTCTCTTCAACTCAAACTGATTTCTTCTAAGACCAAGTTTAGTATTTTCCAGATCGTTTACCAGTCGAAAGACCTGAGTCTCTTCTCTGACGTAATTCTGAAGTAAGTTATTATTGGACAATTTTAGAATGGTGTCGCCTTTTTGGATCAAAACTCCTCCTTCATTCAACTTTCTTTCTACAACTCCTCCTTCAATGGCATCCAATCTGATCGTCTTGATTGGTAAAACATTACCATCTACCGGGATAAACTCTCTGAATTCACCCTCTTTAACATCGGCCACATTTATTTTTTCCAAATCTACTTTCAGCTTAGATCCTCCCGGAGCTAAAGCAAAGCTATATATCAGGAATAGCCCAAATGCAGTAGATGCTGTTATGATAGCTATTCTCTTGACTGTCCACTTACTTTTCTTAATCTTACGATCCATCGGTTACTAGTTTTATTTTCAATTCTACCGTGCCAATAAGAATGCCATTAAATTCAAATCCTTATAAATCAACTAGTTAACTATTTTCAGTATCAATCAATGCTGGGATATTGTATCATACTGTACAAAAAAGTGTTCAAAAACGGTCAAATCTCAATCTGCAGTTCAGTCGGGCTGAGTTTTTACCTGCCAAATGTCCATAAGAGAAAATTACTTTAAAATTTTAATACTGTTCGGATTGATTGTGCCATCAGATCAGGACCTTTCAACCGGAAGGTTTCGATCATTTATCTATTGCAAAACAGAATCATTCAGATTAAAGGGGATTTACATGAAGAGCATAACATTAATTCCAGGAAACTTTAATGGATCAAGCAATATTCGTGAGGTGACGAATTGGTTGACTATACCTGGCGACAGCTAAAAATTAACGTTTTACGATTTTTTGATTGATCTCTGCCTTTTGGTAGTTTGAGAGCGAGAAACGAGGTATTCTTACTCTGAACTTCTGATTGATTCAATTTTAATAATTCTCATCTATAATACCCTATTAGAGAAATAAAATAGTAAGAGCATTACAGCAAACGTAAACCTACCGAATCATTGATTGTCTTTTGATTAGTATAAAATGAAAAGGATGTAAAGTGAATTTTGCAATTGCTTTAGAAAGAAAGCGCGTGATGAAAGTTTTAATAACCTAATCAAACTTGAAATTAGGAGCATAAAAAAAGGTTCAGGTCTCCACCTGAACCCCAAGGTCAAAAACTCAAAATAAAAAGGACTAATCAAATCTTAATCCACAACAACACCTCGAATATAACACAAATTTTTCCGAAATAGAAATAGAATGCCTTTAATTGAAAGGTTGAAGACATTTGTATTACACTCAAAATACTATCAAAAGATGCTACAAATAAATGATTCGAATAAAAATCTACCTATCAGACAAATTAAATTTGCCATAATTCCATTTTCGTAATGAAAATATCAAGTTTATTTTTCTAAAAATTATTTCAATTTCAAGGTAGAATTTTTTGCTCAAAATCAGCCAATTGAATAAATGCAAAGGGGCGAGAAAAGTAGGATTTATCCTAAAGTCAGATTACCAAAAGTGAGGCCATGATAACTCAACAGGAATATGTTATCATTTACTTAATCAAGGTTTTACTGTTATCAATGGAATTTAGGGGACAGCCAAAACTGTCCCCCTGGCCAGTCCGACCCCTGGCCGTATGGAAGGGGGATTATAAAAATCGCCCTTCATTCCATAACCGAAAAGATTTTATGCAGCAGAAACGAGTATTCTTCGCAGTAAACCTCAAATGAGCCAAAGGCAGAGCGCGGCTTACAATTCTGGAATTTCAGAAGTTTTTACAAGACAACTTTCACCTTGTTTCTACAAAAGAGTTAGATTCAAACAATCACCAATGTAAAAAGAGGGTTGCACAACACTTTTGCTGCACATTACCCTCTAAATCAACCGAGCAATTAATTTTGAATATTTTAGATAGCTTCCCTTGTCCTTAATGAACAATTCAGCAAAAGTGTGTTTGTTTCTTTATTGTTATTATAATATACAATGAGGCAATATAGTATCTTCACCCTCGCAGTGTAAAAATCACCAGATATCGATTATTATAAAAATCAGGAGGGTGCGTACTTGCCTTAGCTTGAAAAGACTTTTCTAGATTAGTCATTATACCTTATGTTTAATTATGCGCTAAAATTACAAATCAAACTTGCCGACCAAAGCTTATCAGACCTGCGTTTACTTATTCAAAGATACTCCATCAGAAATTGGAAAAATATTGGTCATTAATTTTATCGATAAAGGTGCATTTCTTCGTGATGAATCATCAATTAATTGGGATATATGGAAAATATAAAGTTGTAAATATTCTAGATTTCTTTTTTATTTATTATCATATGATGATAAATAGCAATTTCTAAAAGAATTTAAAGCAACGATTTATTATTTTGATTACTTTAAATGTTGAATGATGTGATTTTGACAGGAGATTATTTCAACTCCAAAAACTATCAGCGTAGTACAAACTTTCTGGCTAAATTATGAAATCAAGCAATCATAATAGTTCATCAATACGTTTTAGTAGCTATCTTAACCAGAATAAATCAGATGTTCATACTACTATAGATCGTGTCAATTTCCACTACCTGCAAAGAATAGTATTAGTTCAGCTTCAATTGGAAGCCTAAAAAAGTCTTTTCTAGCAGGAGTTCAAAGAGCGATATGAACGTATTAAATTGAATCAAACTTAAATCAGTTTCTAATTAGTAACGTTTTCTATCACTTCTTCTATGTACTCTTTGCATTTACTAATCAGGTTTTCGATTAGACCTGGCTCCTTATCAGTTACGAAATGATAAATAGCTGCAATCATCTCCGGGGCTCTTAAATATCCAAATGACTTATGAGCATTGGCTACTCCATTTATTTCATAAGTATTGACTATTTCTACATCTTTTGGTCCGATTCCTTTTTCATTAGCTTTGTAATCGTCTTCCAATGACTTGTCAGCTGAGATCGCATCATTGCTATCTGAAAAGTTATACCAATGCCCAATAATATTTTCCGGAGTTGGTAATTTCTTATTAACATCAAATTCCATATTCAACTCCTTGAATATTTCCCTTTTTATCATCGGTAATCCTAAAGGCGAACCTATCGTTACAAAATAGTCTACTTCAATATTGGGAACAGCGTGCAACAAGACGTCATACGCGATGATAGACCCCATAGAGTGAGAAATCAGCATAATTTTTTTATGCTTGTTTCTTCTAAGTTTTTTGATCAATCTGTTTCTGATCACTTTTCTGGCAACCTCCTCAATATCACCTTCCTTTTTGATGGTTTTTCGGTAATAAATGTAAAGATCCTTCACAATTCTGCTGGTTATCAAATCAAAGATGTAATCCAAATTGATCCAGCGGTAATTCTTCATAAAAAGTGTCTCAAGCTTCTCTTCCAGTCTATCGAGGAAGGTTTTCTTTTTATTGGTAGTGGTTCTTCTAAATTTCCCATCGAATGGTATGTAAGGCTCATCGAGGTACAGTGGGTGTTTCTTGTCCTTTATATTTGGGTCAAGCGGTTTTGGATACATTAAATCAGCCCAGTACACCACTTCCAGTTCAAAAGAGTCTACCGTAAGCCGCGACATTTTGAGCCCTTCCCAAATTGATTTTATATACCACTTGCGCAACAGGTCCTTAGGAGGCTTATTAGCAAGACCATGTATAAAAATGATCAGATGTTCCTTCTTTCTCTTGCGCAAAGAGGGTAAAATCCGTTTTCTCATAGCCTGTCAGGAAAATTAGTAAATATGCCGTCTACAGATAATTCTCTCATTTTCCCAATGTCTTCCGGGTGGTTTACCGTCCAGACAAATACTTTGAGGCCATTATCTTTGGCATGCTGCACAAATTCTCTATTCAAAAAATCAAGGCAAGGATTAATGGCATAGGCATTAAGTCCCTTCGTGATATCAGAATAGTTTAACGGAATAATTCCCACAAGTACCCCAATTCTGATATCAGGATGCAATTCCTGCAAGTCCTTAAGCGCGTGATGATCAAAGGAAGATATCAAAAACTGATCTGCTGTCCATGATTTATTCTTGATACATTCTGAAATGAGACTGGCTACCTCTTTCACGACCGCCCGGTTTTTCAGTTCGATATTCAACTCGCATTTGCCAGTGAGAAATTGCAATGTTTCGCGCAACGTCGGTATCTTTTCCCCTTCACCAGCATCTAACTTTAACAGTTCCTCCAAGTTGAGTTCGCTTACGTATCCTTCCCCATTCGTTGTGCGGTCTACCCGGTCATCGTGAATAACTACAGCTTCTCCTGAGGCACAGGCTGCAACATCTATTTCGATCATGGGAACACCCATCTCCAATGCTACTGTAAACGACTTGATCGTATTTTCTGGGGCATATCCCATTGCCCCTCTGTGGCCTATTTTTATCATGACTCAAATGAGAATTAGATCAGCATAATGTTCTGAAAAATGATGTTACAAAAAAACAAAATTTGATTGAACTTTCAATGATAATAGTATGGCAATGTTAACGATTGACATTCGCCTCACAGTTAGGTGTTAATTACTACCTGACAAAAATTAATGACATCTGTACTATCAATTGCTTTGTTATCAAATCATTTATAATAACTTCATTAGCTAAACGATCAAAATTATCACAGTGTTTAAATCTCTCTTTTTGATATTAACTTCATAAAACGTTATTTTCGTACATACCACCATGTTAATGCCTGACAACAATAATTTTGATGCCGCGTATATCGCCTTTGACCCATATCCTTCATTTAAAGGTTCGGCTACCCATATCACTGAAGTATGGCAAACCATCAAAAATGTTTTCGGAAATTGCTTGTTGATGACCTTATCGGGCACCTCACCTATCTTAACAGATCAATGGCAACCTGAAAGCCCGGAGGGGAATTACCTTACGAGAGGGATGGGTTTCAGCAAACAGGTGAACGAAAAGATTGCCACGATCGACTCACTACAGTTTGTGCAGTACAGAGATATTTGGGGTGGACTGGCTGTTTCTCAAAATAAAAATATCTATCAGGTATTTGAAGCCAATGGGTTTCCTTCTATCGAACTAAAGGAACGCTATGCAATCCTTCCTAAATCTACCGTTCAAAAGATAGAAGCACTGGAAAGTATTTGTCTGTATCGCGCCAACGAAGTGGTATGTCCGTCGAAAGTCATCGCAGAACATATTATGAAAAGGGGAGTTCCGGGAAAGAAAATACACGTAATTCCAAATGGAACTCACATCCCTACCAAACTGGAGAATGTTGAAGGTTTACCCGAGCAATACGTGGTTTACTTCGGTGCTTTGCAGCCATGGCAGGGTGTCAGTATTGCTATCAAAGCGATGAAGTATTTAGATGACCTTAGCAATCTAAAACTTGTGATTTGTTCGTCACATAAAGAAAAACTCTCCAAACAATTGAAAAAATTGATTTCAAATGCTGATTTGGAAGATCAAATCGTTTGGTTCCATCAGCTACCAAAGAACCAGCTGCATTACATTATTCAGAATGCGTTGATTTCCCTTGCGCCTTTAAGTGAGTGTGAAAGAAACCTGGAGCAAGGCTGCTCTCCTCTGAAGATTTACGAAAGTATGGCCTGCAAAACGGCAATAATTGCCTCTGATATCCCCGTTGCGAGGGAAATTCTCACTCACAATGAAAATGCCATTTTAATCAAACCGGACAGACCGGCAGAGCTTGCCAGAAATATTCGAATGCTAATTGAACAATCCGATACAAGAAAGAAAATTGCAGCTGCTGCTTATAAAAAGGTATTACTTGTCTGTAGCTGGGAAGTTAGCAATCAAAAACTAGGTGCTATCTACCAAAAACAGCTAACAGCAGAAGTTTATTAAAAAGAAAGTTATGAGTATTAAAAAAGCCAATGAGTTTTATGATCAGTTAGATCACTACCAACAAAAATTCATTCAGGAAAAAACGATCAAT
>JBCBHL010000130.1:0-18218 GCA_038525605.1 Bacteroidota bacterium | reverse complement strand
CCTTTGACAAGAATGGTGGTGATGCCATTCGACTGACTACATCAACTGGTGCAGAATCAAACCCACACTTCTCCCCTGATGGTCAATGGATTGCTTTCACCGGCCAATACGATGGAAACACTGATGTTTTTGTAATTCCAGTCAAAGGAGGAGCTCCAAAAAGACTCACATGGCACCCGGGAGCAGATATTGTCCAGGGGTGGATGCCTGATGGTAAGTCAGTTGTTTTCAGATCTGGCAGGGCAGGAGTTCCTACAAGAATTAATCAGTTTTATCAGATACCCGCAACGGGTGGTTTCCCCGAAGTACTTGCTATTCCAAGAATTGCCTTTGGCGAAATCTCACCGGATGGCAAATATGCTGCCTACATTCCAATTACAGTGTGGGATCCCGAATGGAGAAACTATCGTGGTGGAATGGCCATGCCTGTCTGGATACAAAACCTTAAAACAAATGAACTAACAAGAGTACCTCAGGCCAATAAAGAAAGACACCTCGATCCCATTTGGCATAAGGGAAAAGTATTTTTTCTATCGGAAAGGGATTATGCCAGCAACATCTGGTCATATGATCTAAACAGCAAAGCTTACGCGCAACACACTTTTCATTCGCAGTTTGATGCCAAGAGCCTTGACGCCTCTGAAACAGAAATTGTTTACGAACAGGGTGGTTATCTTCACTTGCTCAATACAGACAATAATGAATCAAAGCAGCTGGTTATCGATGTAACAGGAGATTTGAACTGGGCCCGAGAAAGATGGGAAGATGTAAGAGCCAACTCCCTATCAAACGCCGGAATTTCACCAAATGGTAAGCGTGCTATTTTCGAATACAGAGGTGATATTTTTACTGTACCCAAAGAAAACGGTACCTGGAGAAACCTGACAAACAATTCGGGAAGTGCACAAAGAGCTCCTGTATGGTCGCCGAATGGTCAGGAAGTGGCCTGGTTTTCAGATGAAAGCGGAGAGTATCAACTGGAAATTGCCAATCAATACGGAAAAGTATACAAATCAATTCCACTACCAAACAACACTTTTTATTTCAGGCCTGAATGGTCTCCCAACGGAAGATATATCGCTTATACCGATACGGATTTTAATTTATGGGTCTTAGATCTGGAAACGGAGAAAGCGACTAAAGCTGATACGGAAAGATATGCACATCCCAACAGAACATTGAATCCGAGCTGGTCTCCAGACTCTAAATGGATCGCTTATGTCAAATTGTCTGATGCGCAATTTAAAGTTGTAAAAGCATACAATGTAGCATCACAGAAAATTGTCAACATCTCCGATGAAATGGCTGATGCCATTACGCCAGTGTGGGATGAGTCAGGAAAGTATTTGTATTTCCTTGCCAGCACAAACTACGGTCTCAACACAGGCTGGCTGGATATGAGTTCCTATAATATTCCCGTTACACGCGCTTTGTACGTGGCGGTGTTATCAAAAAATACCAGCTCTCCAATAGCATTAAAAAGTGATGAAGAAACCGAAGAAGGTGGTGCTGATGGTGATGACGAGGATATTAATGTTCAGATCGATGAAGATGGTTTGTTTCAAAGAATCATCGCTTTGGATATTCCGGAAAGAAACTATACCGGTCTGGTTGCAGGACCTGAAAAGACCATTTTCTATGCTGAATCAATTCAAAATGAAAACGGACGGAAACTGCATAAATATGACTTAAAAAAGCAAAAGTCGTCGGTATTTTTGAAGGGGATCAGAACGGCTGTTACCTCTGCAAATCGAAAACACATGCTGTTTAGATCGCGATCATCCTGGGGAATTGTGAGCACTTCCGGGAGTGAACAAAAAACCACCGCGGGCAATTTGAAAATGAATCTTAAAAAGAAGATTAAACCTGCCGACGAATGGCTTCAAATCTACAGAGAAGCATGGCGATTCCAGAGAGATTTCCTCTATGTAAACAATGTGCATGGCGCCCCCTGGGACAAAATCTATGATTGGTACAAGCCGTGGGTGGAACATGTAAAGCATCGACAAGATATGAATTACCTCATTGATATATTAGGTGGTGAAGTATCGGTGGGACATTCCTACACTGGAGGCGGAGATTATCCAAACGTAAAAAGAATACCAGTCGGGCTGCTGGGAGCAGATTTTGAAATCAAAAATAGCGCCTATAGAATCAAGAAAATCTACACTGGCGAAAACTGGAACCCAGATCAACAATCACCATTGTCAGGTCCGGGTATTAATGTAGTAGCAGGCGAATACCTCGTAGGCGTAAATGGTAAGTCGATAGATAGCAACACCAACCTTTACAGCATGTTTGAGTACACTGTTGGCGAAATAACCACAATCCACATCAATAGCAAGCCGGGGTTAAAGGATTCTCGTGAAATCCAAGTGAAGCCCATCAGGAATGAATCCGGGCTTAGGAGAAGAAACTGGGTAGAGACGAACAGAAAAAAAGTAGCAGAGCTTTCTAATGGAAAACTAGGCTATGTTTATGTACCGAATACAAGTTTCGTCGGCTATTCTTATTTCAATAGATATTATTTCGCTCAGCAGCACAAGCAGGGAATGGTCATTGATGAAAGAAACAATGGTGGTGGTTCTGCAGCTGATTATATGGTAGATGTGATGTCTCGCGAGCTGCAGGGATATTTCAATTCAAAGGTTGGAGATCACAAACCGTGGACTACACCGATGGCGGCTGTATGGGGGCCAAAAGTGATGATCATCAATGAAAGAGCAGGGTCCGGAGGTGATTTGTTGCCTTATCTTTTCAGACAAATGGAAATTGGTCCGTTGATTGGTACAAGAACCTGGGGAGGACTAGTTGGAACCTGGGATACTCCCAGATTTATTGACGGAGGTAGAATGGTCGCTCCCAGAGGTGGTTTTTTCGATAAAAATGGAGAATGGGCCGTAGAAGGTGAAGGAGTAGCTCCAGATATCGAAGTAATTCAGGATCCTAAGAAAGTCCTGGAAGGATCAGATCCACAACTTGAAAGAGCAGTACAGGAAGCTCTGAAACTCATGAAAACGCAATCAGTTGATTTGAAGCCTGAACCGGCACCACCCGTTAAATGGAAGCGTCCAAGAGGCGAAAAAGAAGATCAATAATTTGAAAGGGAGGCAATAGCCTCCTTTTTTATTTCAACCAGATCAATATCTCGATCCTTCTATTTAATGGGACTATTCTTATCAACCATGATCCTACTGGTGGGATAAGCAAACTCATATTTGTCTGAATTGTTAAACCCCTCTAAGATATCCTCCCAGATCTGATGTTCTGTCACTCTTCTTTTCTTAGGATTGCACAAATAGCGCATCGATAACTGAATTCCGCTGTCTTTTACTGTTGTATAGATAGTAGGTGTAAGGTTGTTATAGTAAATCATGTATCGCTTGGAAGCTTTGTACAACACTTTTTTTGCCGCTTCCGACATGTGTTCCGTATGCCTGTCAAGTACATTCCCCAGCAAAACTTTTGCAGCCTTCCAGTCGCTTTCGAAGGTTACCAATACATGTATCTCATTCCATATATATCTAAAGCCTTGCGTATAATTGGCCTGTGATGCCTTAAAAACCCGACCGTTTGGAATGTGTATAATCCTTCCGGTACTTTGATCAGCATCTACCCAGTTATTGATCTCATTAATCGTGAATTGAAAGTAGCGAATATCAATCACATCACCGGCCATTCCATCAATTTCCACCCTGTCGCCCACCTCAAAAGGCCTGTTACCCATGATAAATACCCAGGCTGCAAGGTTAACAATCGGGTCTTGTAAAGCGATCGCTAAGCCGGCACCAATCAATCCCAGAAAAGTACCCAGCGAATCCATTTGCTCCACCCATATAAAGCCGACTATGATAATGAGTAGTGCATTGTGAGTGTTTTTAATACTATTTCTCCAATAGTATTGTGTTTTTACATTGCTTACTTTCCTAAATGAGAACCTCAATGCGAGGTACCTGATCATCGATAAAATAATAAATGCAATGATAGAATACAGGATTTTTCCCTGAAACTCTTCAGACAAACCCCAATTATCTGTAAACCAATCAGAAATAAAACCCATTATTTCAATTTCAATGTTAATACTGGTCTAATGGTATGATCAGAGACATCCTCTGCAAGACTATCTCCTGTTATAAAGCGCTGAACTACAGACCTTTTCGAAACTCCCAACACAATCATATCTGCTTTAACCTCATCGGCGCAATATACCACGCCAAAATCTTTATCATGATGATTGTATACACTCACAGCGTAGTTAGTACTAAAATACTGATGAGCAAGCGAATACAACCACGGTTTTGTATCTGAATCATCCCTGAAGTCGTAGGGAGTATTAATCCAAACCAGGTGTATTTTAGCATCAAAATACTCATTCAAGGCCTGTAAATATAACATAACCGGCTCCTCGTCGTGCTCACCATTGACCGCATACAGTATATTTTGCAAAGGCCTGTCGGCAATTGCTGCTTTCACTGTTATTACAGGACAGTCCATCGTTCTGACAAGCTTATCTGACAGTGAACCAATAAATATATCTTCAAATTCAGAATGTCCTTTGTCCCCCGCAATTACTAAGTCGATATCATGAGACGCAACATAAGTACGAATCTGCTTGAAAGGCTCTCCCCTTCTGATCTCCACATTTATTTGCAGTGATTCTTCAGAATTTGCTTCTTTAATGGCTTTCAACTCTTCTTCAGCCCTTTCAATTAATTTCAATACATAAACATCAGTCATCTGATCAGCATTCAACAAATCTTCTGTAGATGTATGAGAGCGACCAGGAAGCTCTACCACATGTAGCAAGGTAATCAACCCTTGAGTTTTTGCGGCGATTACTTTTGCCAATGACAGTGCATTATTAGCTCTGATCGAAAAATCAGTTGCCACCAATATGTTTTTCATATTACGGAGATTAAAACATTTAATGAAAATTAGAAAAAGTGTGTGACAATCGGACGACTTCCGAAGAGAAACATTTGTTGCGAGACAAAAAACCCGGTTAATAATTCAATTGAAATAACGTATCCGGCTAAAAAACGCATTTTAAAAAGTATCGGCAGCTCGCCTCTTCCACAATTACTTTAGCAATTGCTATCAAAAATAAATCTATCTGATGTTTCCACTGCTATTCAGAAAACACTCATTCACCTGTAAAGAGGTCGAAACAAATGATCAAACAAACGATCATAGACTTTTCGATTGAAAACACATCATGATAGACCCGTTAGTCGGCAAGTAATAAATGACCGAAAACAAATCAAGTACAAAAATGTTTGTCGTATTGAAGACATTTATTTATTTTTCAGCAACTTTTTAAATGATAACGATAATTAATAGACTATTTAACGGAACTAATTAAGATTAGCTAACTATTTAAAAGCATTGTAAGTGAGAACGTATTCCGGAAGAAACTATCTCAATTTCATTCCAGATAATCACTTCTTATTTTTAAAACTATGACAAGGTATTTTTTCTTGAACCTTGTCGTTTCGTGTTTTTGTGTAACGGCCCAATCATTTTTCTTCCAGCCAATAGTTGCAACTTAAATTACTAAAAGACGAAAACGCAAACTCATGAAAAATTTATGCCTAATGGCACTCTTGTCGTGCCTGGTCATCTTTGCCTCGTGTAATGATGACGAACAATTTGCAGATGCCAAACTCAACAAACAAGTAAAGAGACTATTGAGACAAGCCGACCCGGAAAATGGCATCAGTGGCTTTATTCTACCGGATAGCGATGATTTCGCCAACATTCCTCAGGATCCTCAAAATCCAATTACAGTTGACAAAGTAGAACTCGGAAAATTATTATTTCACGAAACTGCGTTAGGTACAAGAGCAAAATATGCTGTAGGTCTTAAGAGTTATTCGTGTGCCAGTTGTCACCAGGTTGCAGCAGGATTCCAGGCTGGACGCAGACAGGGAATTGGTGATGGCGGAATAGGATTTGGCTTGAAAGGTGAAGGAAGAGAAAAAAGCCCGCTCTATGAAGCAGACAGCCTTGACGTACAACCTATCAGAAGCCCGACTTTCCTGAATTCAGCATATCAGATTGCTATGTTATGGAACGGACAATTTGGTGCTAAAGGACCAAACGTTGGTACCGAAGACAGATGGCCCGCTGGCACGCCAATCGCGACCAATTTCCAGGGTTTTGAAGGTGTGGAAACTCAGGCATTAGCTGGTTTAAGAGTACACAGGCTGGAATTGTCAGATGACATAGTACAAAATCAGGAATACAGAGATTTATTTGAAGGAGCCTTCCCTGGCGTCTCAGATGAGGAAAGATATACTTTAGACAATGTAGGTTTGGCAATTGCCGCCTATGAAAGAGTAGTACTGGCCAATCAGTCGCCTTGGCAAAACTGGTTGAGAGGTGATAACAATGCACTTTCAACTGCTCAACTGAGAGGTGCGAAGCTATTCTTCGGTAGTGCTAATTGCGTTGCATGCCACACAGGACCTGCTCTTAACACCATGGAATTTCACGCTTTAGGTATGGGTGACCTGCAAGGTTCGGATATATTTTTAGCAGCACCTACAGGAGCTGGGGCCAACCTCGGACGAGGTGGATTTACCGGAAATGCTGATGATAACTTTAAGTTTAAGGTTCCTCAATTATATAATCTGAGCGAAGCTGAAATACTTGGACACGGAGGAACATTCAACTCCATCAGAGAGGTTATTGAATACAAAAACATGGGGGTATCTGAAAACAGCAGTGTCCCGGCCTCACAACTGGCAGATGAATTCGAAGCACTTCATCTTTCTGGTGAAGACATGGACAATCTGGTAACATTTATCAGAGATGGACTTAGAGACCCCAACCTGTTGAGATACGTGCCTACGGAACTTCCTACCGGTGCATGTTTCCCAAATGCTGATTTTCAATCAAAAATTGATCTGGGTTGCGCTACTAACTAAATCAAAGTATCAAACACATTATTTTAAGACGGAGCTTTTGCAGGTTCCGTCTTTTTTGTGCCTTACAGAAATGAGAAACCACACCATTTCAAATCTCCTGTTGGTAGTATAATCAAATCTATCATGTATTCGTAACTCTGCACATCCATTTGTTTTTTGCGTAAAAAACAAATAGCTTTAAATAATGGAAAAAGATTCAATTAGCAGTCAGGAGGAAGTGATCTTATTGCTGGTAGGGAATTTACAGCCGAATGCCTATGCCTACACACTTAAAAACGAGTTAAAGGAACAACTCAACAGAAATGTATCGCTGGCATCAATTCACACGATTCTCTACAGAATGGAAAAACATGGTTTTTTAAAATCATCGATGGGTGGCGTCAGCAGCTCCAGAGGGGGCAGAAGTAAAAGATTGTATCAGCTCACCTCTAAAGGTTTTACCGTAGTAGCAGAGATTCGTCTTGTCAGGAATAACTTATGGGACGGAATCTCACCTAACCAATTTTTAACATCCTTTTGAAAGACGCCAATAAAACAAATCCTCCCAGGTTAGCAAAGAAAATCTTTCGCTGGTTTGCTTCAGAAGCCTGGCATGATGAAATCCTTGGTGATCTTGAAGAACAGTATTCCGACTACCTGCATCAGCATAAAAAGTGGCTCGCTGACCTCATTTTTTACTATGAAACAATTTTATTTTTAAGACCGCACATTATCAAAAAAAGGACAAAAACAAGAAAGGTTATGCTCACAAGAAACAACATCAAAATATCTTACAGAAACCTGGTCAAAAATAAGACCTACTCACTGATCAATATTCTGGGACTGGCACTGGGACTTACCACCTGCCTGCTGATATACCTCTATGTTAACTATGACACTTCATATGATGATTTTCAGGATGAAAACACTTATAGGATGTGGATCAACAGAGTATATCCTGAAAGGGAAGTTAATTACCCATTTGTGCCTCACTCATTTGGCCCCCAGTTGGTAGAAGATTTTCCGGAAATCGAAGCTCAGGGCAGGTGTTTTAAACCATTTAATCCTACTACTGTAAAAGTTGGAGACAACTACTACATAGAGAACAATCTCATTTTTGCTGATTCAACTTTCCTGACCATTCTGGATTTTGAGATGATTCAGGGCAACAGAGAGACAGCCTTAAATGATCCAAATTCGGTGGTAATTAATCAGGCTACTGCCAATAAGTTATTTGGTACTGAAAGTGCTTTAGGGAAAAGCATAGAGTTTTCAGGTTCGTCTAAAAAAGTTAGCGGTGTTGTAGCAGACTATCCGGCAAATTCTCACTTTAGTTTTGATTACCTCACAGCGATGCATCAGCTACCCTTCTTCAATCAGATAAACTGGGTAGGCTTTTCAGCAATGACTTATTTAAGACTCAGTGATGGTACCAACCCGATATCACTTGAAAATAAATTTCCTGCATTCGTAAAGAAATATGCTGAAGGCCCTATTCAGAAAAGAAATGGCATCTCATATGATGAGTATATCAAATCCGGAAATGGCTACAATTATCACCTTCAAAAGGTGAAGGATATACATCTTAAGTCGAATCTGGAGAATGAATTAAAAGCTAACGGCAACTTAAATTACATCTACATATTTTCGGCAATTGCGATTTTCATCCTGATCATTGCCTGTATCAATTTCATGAATCTTTCTACCGCTAAGTCCACTGAAAGAGGAAAAGAGGTCGGAATCAGAAAGGTATTGGGTTCGGAAAAAAAACAGCTTGTGAGCCAGTTTTTAACTGAATCGATCATACTCACACTTATAAGCATGATCATAGCACTGGTTGCAACATATCTGCTGCTACCCGAATTTGCGAATCTGGCAGAAAGACCATTGTCAATCATTCAGTTGATCAACCCCGCTTCAATTACTGCAATGATTCTGATAGTACTGGTTACAGGCCTTCTTGCCGGATTATATCCAGCTATTTTCATTTCTTCTTTTAAACCACTTGCAGTACTAAAGGGGAAGTTCAAAAATTCCAAAACAGGTTCCAATCTCCGGAATGGCCTGGTCGTATTGCAATTCGCTATTTCTATAGCATTGATTAGCGCGACAATGATTGTTTTCAGCCAAATGGATTATTTATTGAACAAACCGATCGGGTTTAATAAAGAAAATGTGATTGTCATCGAAAACATCAATGAAATTGCCACTAATCAGGACATCTCCAGATTTGAAACGTTTAAAACAGAAATCAATAAACTACCAAATATTATTTCAAGTGGATATACCTCTAATATGCCAGGAGATCAGGTAGCTGATTTTGTAGCAAGAGTTCCAGGCACTGATCAAAAAGAGAGTATGATCATGCGAAGAATGATTTTTGATGATCAGATTCAGCAAACGCTTGATATCAAACTGCTGGACGGACGGTTTTTCTCCAGAAATTTTAACGACAGTCTCTCGATCATAATGAATCGTTCTGCTATTGAAAAACTAGGATTGACTAACCCAATCGGTCGGAAAATTCAGGAAATCAATGCGAATAACGAGCCGATTGAATATACAATTGTTGGTGTAGTTGATGACTTTCATTTTCAGTCATTGCATGTGGATTTAAAACCTGCTGCCTTCACTTATCTGAATGGCCCAAATGGCTTTATTTCCAAAATGGCAGTCAAAATTGATGGTAGCGATCAGGGAGCTATTCAGCAGCTAGAAAATACGTGGAATAATTTTGTTGCTGGCACTCCATTCAAATCCTACTACCTAAAGACCAACATGGAGCAGTTCTACAAAGCAGAAAAAGCTACAGGTAAGATTTTTGGAGTTTTTACGTTTCTGGCTATTTTGATTGCCTGTATTGGATTATTAGGATTATCGGCATTTATAATCAATCAAAGAGTGAAAGAAATCGGCGTAAGAAAAGTGCTGGGAGCTTCCATTTTTCAATTGCTCACCTTACTATCTAAGGACTTTGTCAAATTGATTGCAATCTCTGCGGTGATCTCAATCCCCGCTTCTTATTTACTGATGAGCAGATGGCTTGAAAATTTTGCTTATTCTATCGAAATCAACTGGTCAGTTTTTGTGATTGCAGGTTTGGCTGCCATCACAATTGGCATTACTGTCGTTTGCCTGCAAACTGTGAAAGCTGCAATATCTAACCCCATAGACAGTCTGCGGGATGAATAGCAAAAATTGAAACAACAGGTCTAATCTTAGTTTCGTATAATTATTACATACAAAAGTTACCCCAAATGGACACTGGAGCAGAGATTAAGATAAGCATCAAAAACATGGTTTGTCCCAGATGCATTGAATCGGTCAATAGCATTTTGGAAGAGTTGAAGTTGTCGGCTAAATCAATAATACTGGGACAAGCTACTTTAGACAGGGCGTTATCAGAAGCAGAAAAAAATTTACTTGATCAACGTTTAAGATCGAAAGGGTTTGAATTAATCAATGACTCCAAAACTATCACGGTATCAAATATCAAGGCGATCATAGTTAATCAAATTCATTACAATCCAAACCAACTGAAAAACAACTTTTCAACATTACTGTCTGATAAACTGAATCACAGCTATCCAAAGCTTAGCCGTCTGTTTACCGAAATGGAAGGAAAGACCATTGAAAAATTTATTCTAAACCAAAAAATCGAAAAAGTAAAAGAACTCATTTCCTACGACCAGTACTCTATCTCGGAAATAGCGCATCACTTGAACTACAGTAGTGTAGCACATCTCTCCAGTCAATTCAAAAAGGCAACAGGAGTCTCGCCATCACATTATAAAAGAATTAAAGATTATAACCGGAATTCATTGGATAAGATTTAAATGTGTAAATAATCCTCAAAATCTTATAACAATAAATCCAATGAGGATCAGCATATTTGTATGATGAAAGTTGAATATGCAATCTCCGGGATGACTTGTCAAAGCTGTGTCTCTAAGGTACAGGAGACATTAAGCAATGTAGAAGAGATCAGAGAAGTCAATGTTCAGCTTCATTACCCTCAGGCCACCATTATTACTGACAATGACCTTGATCTGACATCACTCAATCGTTTTTTGGCCGATACAGGAAACTACTCCATCTCTGAAAATGAGGTGAGAAAAGAGCTTCCTCCAATGCCGGAAATCAAACCATTGGCTACACAGGCTCCTATTAGTATTAAAACCTATCAACCACTTATTCTGATCGTCACATTCATCGCAGGAGTGAGTCTTTTAAGTCAGTTTCCATTCAATTCCTTTTCAGCAATGACCTGGATGCGGCATTTTATGGCAGGCTTCTTCATCGTCTTCTCATTTTTCAAACTGCTGAATTTGAAGGGTTTTGCTAATTCTTACAAAATGTATGATATCATAGCTGCTAAATGGAATAGCTGGGGATATATTTATCCATTTGTCGAACTATGCTTAGGGGTTTTATATCTCACAAACCTATACCCACTTGAGACGAATATTACGACTGCAGTTATTCTGGGTGTTAGCAGCATTGGCGTAATCGAAAGTAACCTCAACAAACGAAAAATTAAGTGTGCCTGTCTGGGTGATGTTTTTAACCTACCGATGAGTACTGTTACAATTGTGGAAGATCTGACAATGGTAGCGATGTCTCTCATCATGATCATCCGATAATATATTCTTTATACTTGATTAAAGTAGACAACTGAACATCAAATACTGGGATTAAAGTATTACCCGTTCGCTCTTTTTCGCCTTTTGCAGTAGGGTTTTATCAATTTTCCTCTTTATAGCTACATAACACTTGATAAAAGCTATGAGGATTCTACCAGTTCTAACTGCACTGATTTTTTTCAGTTTCAATACCCCTGAAACAAATATTATCCACTCTAATGTTGTTGCCCATGTCTTGATTGACAATTATCATAATGATTTGTATGCGGAAGTATATTTTCAGAAAGACCTGTTTACAATGGCACTCTTACAAGAGGAGAGTTGCCCTCCTGAAAATATGGTGAAGGTATGCGGTAACTCCTATGCCCAGCAACACATCAATATGACTCTCAACGATGAGCCTCTAGCATTTAAAAATCAATCATTCAACATCGAAAAAGACTATGTGGTTTACAGGTACTTTTTAGGTTCCTCAAATGGAAAGATTCAAAAAATAGAAGTTGAAAGTGATTACCTGCTGAAATACGATGATCATTCCGTCACTAAGCTCCGAATAAAAATCGATGAACTCGAAAAACATTACAGCTTAAAAGCTGAAAGAAAAAAAATTACCCTATCGCTCAATTAAGACATTGATATGAAAAATATTATACTACTACTAATTTCTATTTCAATCACATCAGTAAGCTACAGCCAGTGTGTCTCAGCAGACATCTTTGCGGAAGAAACAGATAATGCTGTTTGCTTTGAAGTAATTGACAACATCAGGTACATATACAGCAATGGCTTACCGGACCATGACGACAATCACATGCAAGGAAATAGCATACCCTCTGATCCGACAGCGCAAGAATTCAGCTATACCATGTGTGCATATCCTGTTGAAGCAGCTAATTTCACTCCTTTATACGAGGAAACAGAAACAACTGTCGGTTGCGAATTTAACTACAAATTTGGTGTATCGATCAATGGGATAAAATACGATCCTAACTCTGCAGAAACGTTTACCAATAGCGACGGAAGCAACAACATTGATTGGCATGTTGAAGCGACCTCCACTACTAATAGTATTGGTGTTGGAATGGGAACAACAAATGGAGGACACATAAATCCTTCCGGGGAGTACCATTACCATAACATTCCAACTGATTACTTCATCAATGATCTCGGAATAGATGGCTCAGCTCACTCTCCTTTAGTGGGTTATGCTGCAGATGGATTTCCCATTTACTATAAATATGTCTATTCAGATGCAGACGACGAATTAAGCGCTATTGAATCCGCTACGTCGGGTTATTCATTGAAATCCGGAGATAGAGGAGGCGATGGATTAACAGCGCCTGATGGAGCCTACGATGGTAATTACTACGAAGATTACGAGTTTATCCAGGCCAATACAATTCTGGATGAATGTAACGGTCGATATGGTGTTACCCCGGACTTTCCATATGGAACTTACTATTATGTTTTAACAGATGAATATCCTTACATACCCAGGTGCTTCAAAGGAGAAGTTGTAGACAATACCTTTAGAGTAGGACCTGAGTCCTCTTGCGTTACCAATAAAAACGCCACTCAAGGCGATTGTGCTGATGTCGTTAGTGGTTGTATGGATCCTTTTTCGTCAAACTACGATCCGAATGCAAATCTCGATGATGGTTCTTGTACTTATGCCAGTACTAGTTGGAACGGAAGCTGGAGTAATAGCACAGGCCCGGATGATGGTAATTCCGCAACATTGACAACAGACTATACTTTCTCAACAGATGGAAAGTTCACTTGTGATGACCTTACTGTCAACGCCGGCATTACATTAACTGTCGATAGTGAAGAGGCGTTGGTAGTAAACGGCAATATCACTAACAATGGTACTATTGTCATCGAGTCCGGCGGTTCTCTCATCACCTATGATGGCAATACCATGTCAGGCGATATTACCATCAAAAGAGAAACAAGATATGCAGACGGCAAATATAGTTTCGTAGGATCTCCGATGCAGCAAGCATCATCAATTACAGGTTCTGACCTTGGTTCGGTGGTTTATGAATATGATGAAACACAAGGTTTTGCAGATCAGGGAATCAACAGATGGATCGACGCATCAGGTAGCGAACTGGTACCGGGAAGAGGATATGCACAGGCATTTCAAAAAGAAATCTCCTTTACCGGCACACCCAATAGCGGAACAATTGTCTACAGCGGTACCTTCACTGACTTACCAAATGCAAATCCGGAAGGATGGAATCTTGTTTCAAACCCCTATCCGGCAGCCATTAGTGTTACCGGATTTCTCGCGGCAAACAGCAATACGAACGGAGCTGTCTATTTTTGGGATGACAACAATTCAGAATCAGCCCGTGGAACCAGTTCAGATTATATTACAGCCAATGGAATTGCTGTGACACAAAACAGCAATGCAGGGAACAGTGACCGATTCAACCAACACATAGGGGCTATGCAAGGTTTTTTTGTGAAGTTGAATGATGCTTCAAATACTGATATCACTTTCAATGAATCAATGCGCGTCAGCACCAGTAACGCTGATGATAATTATTACCGGGAAAGTAATAACATTCCTTTCGTAAGAATCAATCTCTCAAATGAATCGGGAGTTTTTAAGCAGGCCATTATAGGATGGACTAAAAATACTGATGATGACATCATATCAAATATCTATGATGCTGAAATTATCAATCAGGAAGCTGCAAATGCACTTTACAGCATGAAAAACGAAAAAGCTTTGGTCATACAAGGTATTAATGAGAAAAGTGTGATCGACTTGGGAATGAATCTTGAAAAATCAGGAGTTTATACCATCGATCTAAAAAACGAATTTGATGAAAAGCAGGTATTCCTTAAAGACCTCAGAACTGGTTCAGTGGTCGATATTTCTGCCAGATCATATACATTTTATACCGATGGCGGTGTGAACATTGATCGGTTTAAATTACTGACTGAAAATGAAATGGAAGAACAACCGACCGGGTTTGAAGAAGCTCACTTCTATGTTGGCAACAAAAACCTGATCATCAGGCAAAATGATGAGCAATCTTTACCAATTACTGTTTTCAATCTTTCAGGGCAGCTATTGATGACTCAGCAAGTAACAGGAAACGATCAGATATCTTTGGCAGCATTCTCTCCAGGTATCTACTTAATCCATGATGGTAAAAAGACTAAAAAAATATTTTTAAAATAATTCCGACAATAATGAAAAATAAAAACAGCAGAAAAACTATTATATCAATTAGTCTATTGCTAATAGCCATACTATCGATATTACCTAATATAGTTTTGGCGCAGGGTGCGCCACCTGCGACACCTATCGATGGAGGGTTATCTTTACTGTTAGCCGTAGGAGGAATTTATGGACTAAAGAAAATAGGTGACACGAAAAACAATAAATAATGTTTATAAATAAGAACTTTTACAAAAGCCAGGGATATTCTACTCAGGCAATCGTAAATTTCAACTTGCTATTTGGATATTAAAATACCACTAAACAGTCGGAATCTGGTTTAGAAGCCGAAATAGGTTACATAGAAGCAAATCATAATTCAAGTTGAGTGTTTCTTTTCATTATTTTAATACTATTTTTACGCTTCTAATTTAAAGGCCCCGTAGTTCAATGGATAGAATAGAAGTTTCCTAAACTTTAGATGTAGGTTCGATTCCTGCCGGGGCTACAAAACAGCAAGAGTGTGAGTCTTGAGTAGAGTCTTGCTGTTTTCCATCGAGACTCTTGCTCTAATTCACACTTCGTATTCGACGGTTGCTCACTTTATTCTCACTCAGCAGTCCGTCAATATCCCTCTAAATCAATTTCACTAATAGCTTCTACCCACCATCTAAAAAGTTCGAGATTTTGGCTTTGCCCGCTACTTTTATAATCAATGATCTCTCTCAAGCAATTCCGAGAATGGATTATATACAATACAAAATAAGAAGTTACTTCAATTAGTTAATCACAAATCTGGTAGACATAAGAATTCAAAACCAAAAAAATTATTCCCTAAAACTCACTGATCTTTCATCTCCATCATTATAAATCTCTGTCAATTTCACTGAAGAACTAGTAATGTTATCAAAAGCTGACACTGTAAATTCTTGAAAACGAGAAACCACCTCTTCTGGTAACGTTGGGAATGTATCGAAAGGTGAGTTTGTATCTTTAGTTGAAATTCTCCAAACAAAGAACTGCGGTGAGTCATTAGCAATTAAAACTACTGAAAGCTCATCAAACTTACCTTCAGTATCAATTTCCATATTATTTACCTGAATAGACTGAACACTTAAGCTGGCATCAATATGCTCTGGAATTTGAAATTCTGTCGAATTTCTTGCAACTGACTGATAATTAAGACTATTTCTCGAATAGCTAAAAGTTGAAAAATAATTACCAAAATGCTCTCTTTCACTTGGCAAATGCCATACTAGTTTTCCTGATCTAGATCCAAAAAAATTAAGATAAAGAGGCTTTACTCGTCCGCCAGCTCGCATATCTTCGGCAGCAATGGTCATAGTACCGATATTCCCATCAACAGAGACCTCAAACCGCTCCATGGCATCAGAAAAATCAAAAAAGTCCAGCACCTCAGTTCCCTGTTTTAATTGTCCTTCTTTATAATAGCCATTATCACCGTTTTTGAAATAAACATAATAGTCATCGCGATTTTCAAAAATTTCTACATCAATTGGGTTATCCCTCAGCAATTCACCAGCCAGTATATAATCTCCTGGGAAGAAATTGAAATAGTCGTGATCAGGGACATTTACAATAGAAAGATTAGCTTGCCCCAGCGATTCACCTCTATCGTTTGAAGAGGTTTCACTTTTCTCAAAAACAAAATCAGCAATCTCTACAGCGACTGTAGAAATCAATGCAATTGTATTTTCATTTACCCCTTCCAGAAAATGGTAGTTAAAAGTAAGTTCATTAAACGAGTCTGGCCTTTTGAAGACATACTGCTCTCCATTTTCGACTAGGGTAGATCCCAAAAGATTATTTTGGGAATCTGTTATAAAAAAAATATTCGTATAATCCGGATTTAAATAATTCTCACCTATTGATATGACCGTTAAAATATTTTTAATGCTAAAATCAACTTTCAATTCATTGGACATATTTCCAGCCGCATCAAAAGCAACAATATTTAAGCTATAGGTTCCATCTTCGTAATCTGTACTCACAAATTCAAAAGTCGTTTGATCAGCATTTAATGTTGCAATAAGTTGATCATCCAATGAGATCTCAATTCTATCATTAAGCAGATTTTCTTCCACATCAAACTCAATTAGAATCGTACCCCAGATCTCATCACCATCATTTAACCCATTGACAATTGTAATAGTCGGGGAAGAAGTATCAGAATCATCATCTTGACAAGACAGTAGAACAAAAGAAAATAGGGACAGCAATAAATACTTTTTCATCTTAACAGTTTTAATTTAAATACTTTATTGTAAGTTCAACAAATCGATAATGTAAAAACCTTATTTGAAAATTAAATCTGATTTTAATAATTCATTATTAAATAGATCGTGATTAATTTATAAATTTTGATTTGGTATCAGACAGGAAAAAGTCGATTTTTATTGCAGATTAGTTACTTGTAATCCTAATATAATAATCATTAGATTTGTAAAGCGCGTAATGAATATAATCCCAACCAAGGCTACTTTAACAAATCCAAAAATAATGATTGAAGATTAGATATACCTTTTTGAAAAGCATAATAGCAGATTACAACTGGTAAGGCTTCAAGTGAATTTCTAAATCATTGAAAGAGAAAAATGAAGAGAAAAGGGCAAAAATTAAGACTATAATTAACTACCCTTTTCAGGACTTGAAAACAAAATCAAGTGGTGATATTCTTAAATTAAATTATTTAAAGGTGGGTAAATATTTGTAGCTTTCTTCTTTAAATCTCCTGCTACATGTATAGTCAGGAAATTTAGAGCTAAGAATCTTATTCTTTACTCCACCTTTACCAATTTAAAAGTCTTCGATCCAATATGAAGAAGATAGATATTTTGAGATAACCCAGAGATATCTATCTCCTTCCTGACAGAATTAAGCTTTCCCTGTTGCACAAGCTCACCAGCTATGGAATAAATACGATAGTCTGTGTACTTGCTCGCAACAGTATTTACAAAGATCGAATTTCGGGCTGGATTAGGATAGATTCCCAGTTCATTTAGATCATTTGTATTTTCCGCAGATAACACAAAGTCACATTCAAGCAATCCGTTCAAATCGTACTTTGATACAAAATCCCAAATGACCCCACTCGCGTCAATGTCCTTATTTCCCCAGGAGCCTGGCCAGGTATGTCCTCCACCGTTAATTCTGTAATGTACTACAGAGGCACACTCATGTGAACCTTCATAGGATCGAAGCTCGACCAAGCTACCATCATTCGGGTCTATATCTTCTAAATTTACAATTTCGGGATTAACATTCAACTTATTGAAATCTAACCAGTAATCGATCGTCTGAGGCACGGGTTTCGAGTTTACAGGAAAAGTGCCATTATAACTGACTGAAGCATCTGCGGTACCATGAATTGTGATAACGGGTGTAAAATGCATCGGATTGCACGCAGCATAAATTTCATCACTCATCAGGCCGGAAACAGAGCCTATCGCAGCGATACGATCACTTAAT
>JBCBHL010000129.1:0-18321 GCA_038525605.1 Bacteroidota bacterium | reverse complement strand
CAATGCCTGTTTATTTTAAATATTTTTTAAAAATTATTGTCTTTGTGTGTATTGCTGATCAATTTTCAGCACTAAAATGAAGTTCTCATCAACAAGCTGAACGATATTTTTATTTAACATCAACATTTCTGCAAAGGTAATTAATCAATTTCTATGGTTTGATTTTAAATAAAAATATCGTTCAGCTTGTTGATGAGAACTTCATCTATGCAAGAGCGTTGCATTACCTGGGAATCAGGTTTATGGATTTTGCGGACAAAACCCTTATTGAGGTTTGTCGACAAAGGCATATTAATATCAACACGGTTCTTAAAACACTGGATTCTTTCACCAAAAATGAGGAAACCGACCAGGCTGACTTAAATGCCTTCCCTGTAGGTTTGATTATCGGATATCTGAAACACAGTCATCATACTTTTATCAAAGACAGGTTACCCTACATCCACTCATTGATAGACAGTCTGCAAATAGAGGCTCATCAGAATAGCGACCTGAAAGACCTACATTTGATATTCCCGGTATTTTTGGAAGATTTCATCAAACACATTTACGAGGAAGAGGATACACTTTTCGGATATATATTAAGTCTGGAAAAGTTTGACATCTACGATCAAAAGAGTATTTCGGAAGTAATCATTGGTAGCAACAAACATTCTTTAAAAGAGATTTCTCACGAACACAGCGAGGAAGATGAAATGGAAGGTCTGCGAGAAATGATCTCCTGCATCATGGATCAGGAAAATAATGATGTAGTTGTCAAAACGATTGTAAAGGAGTTGCTGGCTTTTGACGAAGAGCTTACGAATCATGCTCATGTAGAAAACGAAATTCTTTTCCCTAAAGTAATTGAACTGGAAGAGACGGTTTTATCGCAGCTTGAGGAATTAAGCACGTTGAACTAACAACCGCTATGGGCAGGGTCATTTCCATCGATTATGGTTCAAAAAGAGTAGGTCTGGCAGTAACTGACCCTCTCAAAATCATTGCCTCCCCTCTTGATACCGTACATTCCAAAGACGTAGAGAATTACCTAAAAGAGTATTTCAGCAATGAAGAGGTAGAAGCAATTGTAGTGGGGATGCCAAAAAACCTGAACAATGAAGACACAAATGCTACGCCATTGGTTCAGGCATTTGTCAACAGAATTAAAAAAGTGTTTTCGGACAAGCAAATTGTGCTGCACGATGAAAGATTTACTTCAAAAATGGCGTTAGATGCCATGATTAGGTCTGGTAGTAAAAAGAAAGATCGGCAGCAGAAAGGAAATATTGATAAAGTGAGTGCTGCGATTATTTTGCAGTCGTATTTAGATAGTATATAATGATTTACCCGGTAGTAGTATTTGGAGATCCTGTTTTAAGAAAGAAGGCAGCAGATATTGAAAAGGATTCAATAGATGTAAAAGAGTTGGCAAAAGACATGTTCGAAACTATGGATTCAGCCAACGGCATAGGAATCGCAGCGCCTCAGATAGGCAAATCAATCAGAATGTTTGTGGTAGATGGCACCAAATTGGAAGACGAGGAAGGAATGGAGTCCTTTAAAAAAGTTTTTATCAACCCTCAGATCCTCGATGAAACCGGGGAAAAATGGAAATTTGAAGAAGGTTGTCTGAGTATTCCGGATATCCGGGAGGATGTAAGCAGACATGAGGAAGTAACGATCAGATATTTCGACGAGAACTGGGAGGAGCATGAAGATACTTATGGCGGTATGAAGGCCAGGATTATCCAGCATGAATATGATCACATAGAGGGTATTCTTTTCACTGACCACATCTCACCGCTCAAAAAGCGTATTATCAAAGGAAGACTTGCCAACATTAGCAAGGGAAAATTCAAAGCTGATTACAGAACGAAGGTTCCCTCTAAAAAATGAGCCATAACCTCCAGATAGCGACCATCCAGACTGATCTGCATTGGGAAAGCATAGATGCTAATCTTGCTATGTTTGAGGAAAAAATCTGGCAAATAGATCAACCTGTTGACGTTTTGGTGTTGCCGGAAATGTTTTCAACAGGTTTTTCAATGAATCCCAAACCGTTAGCGGAACCTATGAATAGCAAGACATTTCGCTGGATGAAGCATATGGCTGCTCAAAAAGAGTGTCTGGTAATAGGCAGTTACATTATCAAAGAAGATCAGCAATACAGAAACAGATTATTTACCGTCTTTCCTGATGGGACCTTTCAGTATTATGACAAAAGACATTTATTTTCACTCGCCGGGGAAAGCAGGGATTATAAAGCTGGAAATGAAAGGTTGATTGTTGAGTATCGGGGATGGAAAATTATGCCACTCATTTGCTACGACCTCAGGTTCCCCGTTTGGTCAAGGAGTCGGCAATACGAGTACGATTTGCTGGTATACATTGCCAATTGGCCCACCCCGAGAGTGAACGCCTGGGATACACTGTTACAGGCAAGAGCCATTGAAAATCAGAGCTATGCAGTTGGTGTCAACAGAACGGGTATTGATGGCTATGAAGTCCCATACAACGGACATTCCGCAGTAGTGGACTATCTGGGAAAACATGTTTATCAACCAACCGAATCGGAAGAAATCAATGTAGTATCTATTGAAAAAGAGCCATTGGATCGCTTCCGGGAGAAGTTTAATTTCTCCCTCGAAGCTGATCAGTTCACAATTGATTAGCCAGAAATATCGAATCTAACTACTTCAGTTTCGATCTCCTGATCAATCATTCGGATAATCCTGTATCCGAAAAAATCTGCCGTTACCTGAATAGGATCTTGCTCTTTATATACCTGATAGGAAATAGCGGGGGAAATATATTGACTTACCTGACCAATCCGCTGCTCGTCGGTCATATGATAGTGCCCACAAAAGATATGTACTCTTCTACCTGAATCAACGATTAATTGCTGTAATTTTTCTCTTCCTCTCAGGTAGTGCTTACGATCAATCGCTGTCTTTACAGGAAAAACAGCATGATGGATGAACAGGAGCACCGGTAACTTTGTCTTCAGTTGCTCTGCAAACCAATTGCACTGAATATCGCTGATCGTCTCTGCTGATGAGTCCAGGTAAATTCTTCTAAATCCTATATCATCATAGGCGTAAAACAGTTCCTCTTTCCCAATATAGGCTGAATGACTGAAATATTTCATCACCGTTTGATATTCATCATGATTACCAAGCGTTACATCCAGTTTGAACTCTTTCATAGATTGGAAAAACCATTCGTTAGTTTCCGGTTCTCCCATATCTCCGCCAAATACTAGTTCATCGATTTGTCTTTCCCGAACATCTGCAAGAACCTTACTCCAATTGGCCCTGGCGTCCACTCCTAAAGCCTTTGGAAACGGTTCATCTATGTGTGCATCTGTGAGATAGGCTATTTGCTTCATAGTTGAAAAGTATATTGCGCAGTTGATAATTTCTTTCCACCCATTGCTTCGTAAAACAGCAACGCTTCGCGATCTTCTACTTCAGCATCTACAAATAGAATCTCTATATTGCTGTTGGCAGCTTCCTCAAAAAGGGCATTCATCAAGGCCCTAGCAACACCTTTTCTCCGAAAAGCCTCTGACACTGCCAAATCATAGATAAATATTTCTAGCTTTCCGCGGTAATAGGATGGTAGCACATGAGCAGTAATCCCTCCAATGATTTCATCATTACTCGCAGCAGCAAAAGCTATGAAGTCCTCTTTATTCAAGGTAGTCTCACAGAATTCCTTGGATGCTACCTCTATAGCAGGTGATTCAAATACATGATTGAAGAGGGTAATCAGCTGTTGAAATTCGATGACCTGGGAAGAACTCAGTTTTTCGATTTTTATATCTTCCATACTTTCTGTAATAGGTTGTAAAGAATCATCAAACAAACTGATTTGTTTTCACATTTTCAACAAGCGAATCTGTTTTTTCATTTTTGAATACAAAATAGTGCAACATCGTTACGCTTTTTTCTTGCCAGTAATCAGCAATTGAAATTCATGAAGTCTGGTGTATGGGTTAATATTAAAGGAAAGCTTAGCTGTGGTTATATTTTGATGAGAACCCTAAAAATAAAAAATGCTACCCTCGCCGGGTAGCATTTACAGGAATACGCTTTCCTGTTTTTTTGTGCCAACCTTATTCTACTACAACGATTAAAAGTATTTCTTTCTAATTAAGAGTGCGTTTCGGCTTGTAAGCTAACAACTAATTAAAAAAAGATATTTTTGCTTTTTTCGTTAACACTAAATTATAAAATTATTCTGCAAATCAAAGTAAATAAAGAATTTAATGTCAAAATTAAATTACTTTTAGCTATTATATTTTAATTATTATTGATTTTTTAGTATTTATTGGAAGTGATATTTTTGATGAAATATCGTGTAATTGGCATATTTCATTTTTGTTCGGTCTTAATTTTAGCTATCCGGTAAGAGGGATTCTCAATCTCTACTTTATCCGAATTCACTTTAATTCTGGCACTTGAAATAGCATTAACTGACTTGATCCAAAAAAAAAGAGTCGGGTATTACCCAACTCTCTATCCAATCCACACCTGCTTAAAAAAAATTATCTTTTGGTGACTTTACCCGTTCCTCTTTCTGTTTTCGAAACTGATGGACTTCCTTTATATAGAATATTTCCAACCCCTCTAATTTCTGCATCTAAAGATTCCGTCACAGTTACCTCTATGCTACCCACATCGTTTAGAGTGGCTTTACAGGTTTCGTAGGTAACTCCAAAGGTTTTTATATTGCCAACTCCATCGAGAGTCAATACACCTCTTTTTGCTGTTCCATTATCAATAGAAATATTTCCAACGTCATTGAGGTTTAAAATCAGGTTATCAACATTTACTTCTGCCAGTTTGATGCTACCAACGTCGCGTTGATTTATTTCCAGATTAGCAGTATTGATAGGATCATCTACTTTGATTTCCGACACCTCATTTAAAGATATCTTTTGATAGTCTTCCGCAGTGACTGTAATATTTAGCGTTCGTATGTTTTGATTTCTGCGACTACTGCGGTAATTGATGACCAATTCTTTATCCACTACTTCGTACGATACATCGTTGATAATATCCGCATGGGTTTCGATCCTGATAGTCCTTTCCTCTCCTATCTTCAAATTTATTTCGCCTAGTGTTCGGACATTGATTTTGTTAAATTCGGGTAAATTCCTTTCCTCTTTCACTATGACTTCTCCCAAGTCATCTTGAGCACAGGCTCCCAAGCATATCATAAAGGAAAATATCAGCAGTGCATTAAAAATTCTGTGAGTATTGTTCATCTTAGTTAAGTATTTTAAGTTTTTGACCTTTGCTTTAAAGAGGTTGCTAATTAGAAAAGGTTTCTATTCCTCACAGTTTATTTTCAGAATTTATTGGTTGGCGCATAAAAAAGCCTTCCTTTCTGTTCTGACAGCCATCAGAAACAAAAAAAGAAGGCTCTTTTGATAGGGCATATTCTGCTATTGCTTGACTAATTTAAACTGGTGTACAGCACCGTCTGTTTTTAGTCCAATGTAATATACCCCTGCCGGATATTGGCTAACATCAATTTTGATCTCTTCTGCTGATGCATCCTGCGTATACCTCTTTGTATGCATTCTCTGACCGGAAAGAGACACTATTTCTATTTCCATCGCCGGAGAACTGAAGTTCGTTTTAACGTTCAGCACATCAGTTGCCGGGTTTGGATAGAGGATAAACTCAGCAGCTATTTTCTCAGCAAACACCACAATCAACTCACTGGTAGTCGACGCTCCGTCAAAATCTACCTGTCTGATTCTGTAGTAATTGGTTCCGAATTGCGGTTTGTTATCAACGAAACTGTAGGTATTTGTTTGATTGATGTTATTGAGTGGCTGATCGTTTCCTATCACCTCAAAATTCACCCCATCGAAACTTCTCTCGATATCAAAACGGTCGTTATCTACCTCATTTGCCGTAATCCAGGTAAGAACAACCGAACCGTCGGTATATTCACCAGTCAGTCCTAAGAAATCGAGCGGCAGAGGAATATCTGTACCATCTACAACGTTTGGTGATCCATCAGAATCTCTATCCGGCGCACCATATATAGTACCTCCGTTATCCGGATCGAAGAAATCAACGATTCCATCGCCATCGGTATCCACATAAGTGGGATGGCCTGGGCTCAGGAAGTTAGGTCTGCCATCTAAATCATCGTCATCAAGATAATCGGGAATCATGTTTGCATCTAAGTCATCTGTAGTATAGACCCCGGGCGATCCTCCGTTGTTAGCGGCATAAGTGGCTCTTCTGGTTTCATAATTATCCTCAAAATCACCATCATTATCATCGTCAAAACCTTCGTCCCAGTCGGGATCTCCATCATTTTCCGAATCAAGATCTCTGTAATCAGGCAAACCATCAGCATCACTGCTAGTCACAGGAAGAGCTGTTCCACCATTATCGGAATCCACAAGGTTTGCCAGTCCGTCACCGTCCGTATCTCCAAAGCCATCGATTCGTCCATCTCCATTGAAGTCATTTCCACCACCTTCCACCAGGTCTACGATACCGTCATTGTCGCTGTCCAGATCCAGGAAGTCGGGAAGTGTACCATCACCATCAGTGTCATTAATTGCCAGTGACGTTCCAAATACTCCCGCATCTGAAGGAGCTGTATCAACAGCATCTACAAGACCATCATCATCATTGTCCGGATCAGTACCCGGGAACTGACCATTATCTGTCGCTCCTACTGGTAATGTTCCTCCGTTCGCTTCTGTGGCATCAGGAATACCGTCATTATCGGAATCAAGGTCGAAGAAGTTTGGAATACCGTCCAAATCCTTATCGTATTCATCGTAGATGCCGTCATTATCGGAATCTGTCAGGGAAGTTAGAGCGGGATCTGAATTATCTGTAAAGTTAAAGATGCCATCACCGTCTTCGTCTCCAAAGGGGTCGATTGTTACTACAGCAGAATTGTACTCACTGTCATTAGGAATTCCGTCATTATCAGCATCAACATCCTGCCCGTCTGCGATACCGTCGCTATCAGAATCATTAAAGAAAAGATAGTCAGGGGTGGCACCACCACCTTGTGTCTTATCGTCGGTAAAGTCGCCGTTCGTATTACCATCTTCTGAACTTGTACTCAATAAATCGGCATCATCATCAGTGTCTCTGAAATCGGGTATACCGTCTGAATCCGTATCCTGCAGATCGGCATTTGAAGCGGTAATATTAGCAGTCCCTCTACCAGCGAAAGTATCGAAGATATCCTGCAATCCATCGCCATCGGTATCCACACCAGCTCCTGATTCATCAGCCAAATCGCCATCCAGATCAGTATCTAATTCACTGAAACCGTTTCTGTTCGCGTCAAAGCCTTCGATGTTATCAGGCACACCATCATTTGGTGTTGATGCATTATTATCAGCATCTATATCTCTGTAATCGGACTCTGTATCAGAATCGGTATTAACCAATGTTAGTGCTGTTGCTCCGCTATCAGTATCGTATGCATTGTCAATTCCATCATTATCGTCATCACTTCCGGAAGGTGCCACATAGTCTGCTGTCGTTCTTGCTTCGATGTTATCAACAATTCCATCATCATCAGAATCCAGGTCTTTGAAATCTGCCAGGCCATCCGCATCGAAATCTTCCGGTGTATCCGTATTTAGGAAAATACCATCGACTTCCAGCCTACCTCCTGTTCTGGTAGTTACTTCAACTCTAATGAATTGCGCATCTGCATTTAAGGTGAAGTAGTAGTTTGTAAAGTTTGCTGAAATTGGAGGGGTATCCACCTGATTATTTGTAAATGGTCCACCTGAGACGGCTGACTGACCAATCTGGAAGGTGATAGAGCCATCCGTTCCGTTAGGCTTTCTGATCGCTACACCTATAGCAGTTCCTGCAGGAAGTGTGGCTCCTAAATCCAGGGTAATAAATTCATTGTCTCTGTTCAGGTCGGCAACTGCGTCATCCGGTAAGCCAGCTGCATTTCCAACGGTCCCAACACCATTACCACCTCCAGAGGCTTCCAAAGTTCCGGTATTTAAGGTAACACCATCAATAAACCCATCTGAATTGCTATCGGTAAAACCATCAACAATACCATCACCATCGGCATCTGTGAGTCCAGCTTCCAGTACATCATTGATCCCGTCGTTATCACTATCAAGGTCGTAAAAATCAGCTAAACCATCTCTGTCCTGATCGTATTGATCATCAATTCCATCACTATTGATATCTGCAAATCCAGTATTATCAGGGTCTAAATAGTTGAAAACACCATCGCTATCCGAGTCTCCAAATGGGTTTGGCAGGCCAGCTCCCACTTCATCGGCAGTCAGGATTCCGTCGTTGTCTGCATCGAAATCAATTTGATCGGCAATTCCATCCAGATCATAATCCTGATCAAATAAATAATCCGGGATAGTTCCTCCACCTTGTGTGAAATCATCTGTATAAATTCCGTTAGTGTTGTCGTCTTCATCGATAGTGTTGTCACCGTCTCCATCGTCATCATCATCTCTCCAGTCATTTTCTCCATCTACATCGGTATCCTGCAAAGCAATGGCTGTTCCATCAATATTTCCAATCAGGCTTACAGTAGATATATTATCGAACAGATTCAATATACCGTCACCATCAGAATCTGTGGTAAACCCGTTTTCATCTGCCGGGTCGTTATCCCCGTCCGTATCCCAGTTTGCAAAACCATCACCATCGCCATCGAATGCTTCTATTCTATCCAGCACACCGTCATTATCTGAGTCCGTATCGAGATAATCTTCATTGTCGAGTAAGTCGGTATTGACCGGGTCGAGTGCATTTCCAGCGGCGATGTCTTCATCGTATACATTGAGTATTCCATCTCCATCCGTATCTCCGGCAGCAGAAGCAACATAATCGGCAGTTGTTTGTGCCTCCCGGTTATCAGAAATACCATCATTGTCAGAGTCCAGATCGAGGTGATTATCAACACCATCTGTATCTGTATCAAGAAGCGTAATGGCTACCCCTGTTACCCCCGAGCAGAAGTCCGCATCAAAGGTTAATCCATGTATATTTACAGGAGTATTAGAATTACTAGCTTCCTGTATTGCTATGAATCTTGCATTACCACTTAAAACGTAACTGAATACCTCCGGGCCAGTTCCCTGATCAGCGCCAGTCGTGGCAGTATAAAGTTGCTGATTAGTAAAGGTACCCACTACTCCAGTTACTGATTGAAACACATCCGCCGTGGCATTAACCAACCCAACTGCATCGTTCATAGTGATATCAATAGTAGAACCAGAAGGAACATCAAAACCTAAATCAAGAATAATAAACTCTGCTAATGTTACCTGTGCAAAAGACACCAGGTCACTACCCACAGCATTATCAGGGTTCGTACCATTGCCGGTTGTTTCGTCCGTTGCGTTGGCATTGGTCAGGAGAAAGCAATCCGTATCATTTACATCATTCAATCCATTTCCATTAACATCTGTAAAACTATCCACAGCTCCGTTTTCATCGGTGTCAGCAAGTCCAAACTCAACCACGTCGGCAATTCCATCATTATCTGAGTCTCTATCAAGGTAGTCCGGAATTCCATCCTGGTCATTATCGAACTGATCAGCAATTCCATCACCATTATCATCTGTCAGTCTGATCACATCGGTTGCTCCACTGGCATCAGCATCAGTATCATTTTCATTCCTGATACCGTCACCATCGATATCGAAATCCAACGCATTGACCAGTCCGTCCGTGTCGATATCTCCTGTAGGATCTATACCAGTACCTCCATCTTCTCTGGTATTTGCCAATCCGTCGTTGTCTGCATCAGCATCAGCAGAATTCCCAATTAAATCTCCGTCAGGATCATCTTCACCGAACAGATAGTTTGGAGTAAGACCTGATGGGTCCTCATTTAAGTCATTTGTTGGATCATTGTCGCTGTTGGCATCTTCATTTCCACCACCTTGTGAGTTTGTGAGTAAGCCATCGCCATCGTCATCGACATCCTGGAAATCCCATATACCATCTGCGTCGGAATCTTGTCCGTTAGAAATCGAACCGATGATATTACTTGCTCCAACGCCTGTTACGTTATCAAAAATATCCAACAATCCATCATCATCGGTATCAATATCGGAACCTGCTTCGTCAGTAAGGTCATTGTCGGAATCGGTATCCCAATCTGCGAACTGATTTCTATCGTCATTTGCTCCTTCTATGTTATCCGGTACATTATCAGCATCCGAATCGGTATCTCTGTAATCTTCGTTATCTGTACCATCTGTGTTAGGCAATGATACAAGAGTTCCTACGTTATCAGGATCGAACGCATCGTCCAATCCATCATTATCAGAATCGACGTCTGAAATGGCATTGAATGAACCCAATGTCTGAGCCTCTATCAGGTCTACCAATCCATCGTTATCTGAATCAATGTCTCTGAAATCCGGCAGATTATCTCCATCAAAATTAGGAGGAGTCAAGACTGCTGCTTCCTGCACGTCATCCCATCCGTTTAGGTTAACATCGACAAAGTTATTAATGCGGGCTGTGGCATTATCGATCGTTAGCCCAAACTCCTGAACATCAGGTATTCCATCTCCGTCGGCATCCAGATCTCTGAAATCGTTGTTACCGTCACCGTCTGTATCAACCTGACCGTACGGGTCTGCTTCTGTGGCATCATCCAGTCCGTCACCGTCAAGATCTGAATCGAAAGTATCGTCAATTCCATCACCATCTGTATCATTTCCACCAGTTTGATCGACATCAAAGGAATCATCTATCTCGTCGTTATCAAAATCGGATCCTGAACCACCATTGACAGCAGAATTATCAACATCTACATTATCGGGTACCGTATCTTCCAGGGGATCACTGTTTTGGGCAGCATCTACAACCCCATCTTCAAATCCTGACGCTTCTGTACCACCCGCTTCCAATAAATCAGGGTAACCATCATTGTCTGAATCAAGATCTCTGAAATCTGCTATTCCATCATTATCTGTATCTACATTGGCTAGTGCAATACCTCCATTATCCACGTCTACATCATCTGAAAGACCGTCTCCGTCGGTATCAGATGCAAAACCATCCGTAAATCCATCGCTATTACTATCATTTCCTCCAGCTTCTTCCGTATCTGTGATTCCATCATTATCCGAATCTTTATCCCTGAAATCATCTATCCCATCAGAGTCAGTATCTGGTACCATGTAGGCCGTGCCTCCGTTATCACTATCTACCAGATCCACCATTCCGTCGGAATCTGTATCCGTCAGGTTATCGACTATTCCGTTTCCATCAACGTCAGTCCCTCCTGCTTCCTTAATATCAGGTATTCCATCACCATCTGAGTCCAGGTCGTAGTGGTCTTCAATACCATCGCCATCAATATCGATTGTGGCATTAAGAGTAGTTGTAAAAATTCCATTATTATCGGGATCAGCATCCACAACGTTGGCCAGTCCATCGCCATCTCTGTCTTCATCCGCCGAGTCGATGATATCATCTCCGTCAGCATCCGGCCCGCCGGATTCACTTGCGTCAAAAAGGTCGTCGATACCATCAGTGTCATTGTCTGCTCCACCAGTCTGGTCAACGTCGACTGCATCAGGGATTCCATCGCCATCCACATCGCCCGAAACGTCTGCCTCGCCATCTCCATTGCTATCTACTCCACCTACTTCGATGATATCGGGCAGCCCATCATTATCTGAGTCCCTATCTCTGAAGTCCGGCACTCCATCCAGGTCCTGATCGAATACATCGTAGACACCGTCTGAGTTGCTGTCGATTGTACTGGTTAACCCTGCTGTAACAGTAGCATCTGAAGCATCTCTAAAGTTAGGGATACCATCTCCGTCTTCGTCACCGCTTGGATCAATTGATTCTCCGTTATCTTCATCCAAATCCGGAATCCCATCATTGTCTGAGTCCGCATCATTGACATCTGCAATGCCATCTCCGTCAAAATCTCCGAAAAACAAGTAATCAGGAACTGATCCTACCTGTCCCTGAGTTTGATCATCTGCATAGTTTCCATTTGAATTGGCATCCTCATTAACTGTTAAAATACCATCATTGTCATCGTCGCTGTCTCTCCAGTCTCTTTCATCTATCCCATCAGTATTTTGGATAACAGGTGCCGTACCGCCATTGTCAGTATCGAAAGTATCGTCAAGGCCATCACTATCAGTATCAGTAGAAGAAGGCGTACCGTGATCTGCTACTCCGTCGTTATCAGCATCGTTTCCTTCCAATATATCCGGCACCTGGTCATTGTCGCTATCGGTATCAATGTAATCTCTTAAATCCAGCCCATCGGAATTGACCGGGTCTATCAACACTCCTCCGTCAGACGGGTCGAAAGTATCGTCGATACCATCACCATCTGAGTCATTGCCTGATAATGTTAGAGGATTGTCACTGGACTGGCTTTCGATGATGTCTTCTATTCCGTCACCATCACTATCAATATCGATGTAATCGTTGAATGCGTCTCCATCTGTATTGGGGTTATCCAAATCGGACGATCCTCCGGGATTTACATCATCAGTATCAACAAAATTCATGAGACCATCATTATCAGGGTCCAACAATTCGAACTGTCCGGTAGTCGTATTTAATCCATTGGGAACAGAACCTCCATCTGCTTCGATGGCATCCCAGATACCATCGTTGTCTGAATCTAAGTCGAGAAAGTCAGGTATACCATCCAGGTCCGAATCGAATACATCGAAAACACCGTCACTGTTTACATCTGCTGTAGAAGACAATGCACCTACAACTGCCGCATCGGCAGCATCTCTGTAGTTTGGTATGCCATTAGCATTGGCATCTTCACTAGGATCTACTGATTCACCGTTACTTTCAGTGATATCAGTGATACCGTCGTTATCAGAATCGGCATCCGGACCATCTGCGATAGCGTCTCCGTCGTAATCTGCACGGAATAAATAATCGGGAATAGAAGATCCACCTCCCTGGCCCTGTGTTTTATCATCTGTGAAGTCGTCATTTCCGTTGACATCTTCTCCGGATGTAGGGCTGCCATCATTGTCGTCATCGGTATCCTGATAATCTACCAGATCAGCCAAGTCAGTATTTTGAATAGGGGCTGTGAGCGATTCGAAGATATTCCAGATACCATCATTGTCATCATCGATATTATGACCTGTTTCGTCAGAAATGTTTCCATCAATGTTAGTATCAAGGTCGCTAAACCCATCGATATTGGCATCCCATCCTTCAATAAAATCAGCGACACCGTCACCATCTGCATCTGTATCCTGATAGTCAGCTCCATCTGATTCATCGGTATTTACAGGCAATAATAAAGTGCCTCCATTGTTTGGATCGTAAACATCAAGCAATCCGTTTCCATCGGTGTCTCCCGCTGCGGTCGAAATAATAGCGTTACTAACCTGTGCTTCTATATTATCCAGAATTCCGTCATTGTCGGAATCGAGATCGAGGTAATCCGGGATGCTTCCATCGGCGTCTGAATCCGGAATAGACAAAGCTACTAATTCGAGTGGGTCACTGATACCATTCTGGTTATCATCCAAAAAGCCATCAATTGTTCCATTAACGGCAGCTGTTCCGCCAGCTTCAATAGCATCGACAATTCCATCATTGTCAGAATCCAGGTCCAGGTAATTGTCCAGACCATCACCGTCGGTGTTTACCAGAGTGAGTGGCGTACCGAATGTTGATCCACAAGGGTTATCCGTGGTGGTAAAACTGTAACTAAGTCCATCGGGGCCTGTAAATCCTCCCACATCTGTTGTTAATCTAAGCCTTATAAATCTGGCGTCAGCGGTCAATACATAGTTAAAATCTTCTCCTGGGATACCCGTTTCCGTATTTGCGAACACTTGCGTATTTGTAAAGGTACCAGCTCCTGAAGTGCTTTGAGCAACAGACACCTGATTTCCGATCGTCTCGGTTCCAAGCCTGATCACTACTGTTTCTCCTGATGGGATAGTAAGTCCCATATCGACGATAATCTCATCATTTACATCATTAAACAAGGCGAAACTCGCATCAATGTCGCCTAATGCGTTATCCACATTAATTGAGCCGATGGATGAATCTATATTTTCTCCGAAACCGGAAAAGCTTGAAAAATTTGTACAGGAAGGGTCCAATGAATCTTCCAGTCCATTGCCATTGGCATCAGTAAAGCTATCCAGTTGACCATTATTGTCGGCATCTGCAAGACCCGCTTCTATAATATCCGGGATTCCATCATTATCACTATCCAAATCCAGGGCGTTGGGTACTCCATCCAGGTCCTGATCGAAATTGTCGTTGACTCCATCTCCGTTGACGTCTGTGAATCCTGCGAAATCAGTGTCAACATAATCGGGGAGGCCATCGCCATCAGTATCTGCTTTATAGTCACCTTCCTGCGCATCTGAGATTCCGTCATTATCGCCGTCTGCGTCGTTTCGTGTATCGACACCATCTCCATCGTCATCGCAAATAAAACTGTAAACAATATTTTCGGTATTTGACTGGATAAACCCGAAAGACCAGGTGTTGACCAAAATCAGGTTACCTCCATCATCGTTAGTTTCATCGCCCCCTGTATCGTCATTCCAGATATGCAAACCATCGTTTGTACCAGTCAGCTGAGTAGTAGTTGAAGGTGGGGTTTCAGAATCTAAATCTGCGATGGTAGCATCATTCCAGTAAATTAGATCCAGACTGGTTTCCGGTCTAACATCTGTAATATTGAGCCCCACTCTGTTTCTTTCCGCATCGTAGATGGGAATATGCAGAGGACCTGCTGAAAATCTACCAGTAATTTCTATGTTTGTACCTGAAGGCACTGTTGCGCCCAGACCATTGAGTCCATCCCATCTGACTGAAGCTACACCAAAACCTGAAGTTGCATCAATTTCCTGCTCTATGATAATATCTTCCGTACCACTTTGGAAACCTGGTTCACCGTTGAGGTTGAGAAACAAAGCGATTAGTCCGGTCTGATTGGAGGTAAAGGAGATGATCCCTTCCCCGCCTGTTCCGGAATCATTGCAATAAAAGTAAGCATTGGAAATGCTGACCGTGGGCAGTGTAGTTGTTGGATATATTTCGATATCGGGGTTGTTGATAAATATATCATAATCGACACCACCAATATCTCCAGCCTGAGACTTCCTCGCATCTATAAAATCTACGTCTCCATCTGCATCTATATCTGCTGCTGAAGCGATATCTGCGCCTGTTGCCGAAGCGGTTAAGTTCATACTAAAAGGCTCGAGACCTCCAAGGTTTACCTCCTTAATGTAGCTTCCGGAAGAAACACCACCTACCACGGATGGCACTCTGACAAAAACCTGAAACTCTTCAGACAATCTGTTAGTCTCTGCTCCTGAAGTGAATGACCATTTTTTACTAAAAAGTCTACCGGGCTTTTCGGAGGTTCCGTCATATACGGAAAAATCCCAAAGGTCGTACCAGCTTGCAACTTCGATATTGTCGGCAGGATTTGTACTTCCTCCATCTATTTGTATGGTTTCAATGTAAAAATCCTGATCACCCAAACCACTGTTTGTAAAAGATAGGGCATTGTATCCTGACGCGCCTACTACCGCCTGAGGTCCGGCCAACACTTCCGCAAATGATTCGATTACCCCTGCTTGTGGTGTATTAAAAGTGGAGCTTGTAGGAGAGGTATCATCATCAGTTAATGTAAAAAATGCTGCGAGGGTTCCATCATTTTCCCGGATAATAATGGTGAGGTCCTGATTTGTATTACCAAAAATATTTTCGATCCTTCTTAAACCGAGGTAAAGAGTTTCCCCGTCCTTAATATGAACGTAAAGTCTTTCGTCCGGAGAAGCATTCGGATTTAAAAAATCACCACCAACACCGTCGGGGGCGTCCGGCTCGTCATGAACGAGATAAGCGATTCTTTGATTTGTTCCGGTGTCTGTTCCAGTACCGTTTGGTGCCAGATTTTTTGTCCCTTCTCCTACTATAAAGTGAGAATGACATAGCATGAGTATGAGTACGATAAGCGTTCGTAACCCGAGGCGTGAGTGGGAATAATTTATCATTGTAAGTTTAATTACTCTAATTGTGTGTCATCAAAAATACACAATTGAAACATATTTAATTGCAATTTATTATCATATGTATTGCCAATCATTGCAAAATCCCGCGTTATGCGCCAAAAAACACACTTATTTACTATGAAAAAATTGTTTTGTCTATAAAAATGTCTATTTCGTCGAATAGCACTTGCAATTTACAAAAGGTCAATTGCTCTTATGAATGCTGAAAAGAAGCCGTTTGTATGTAATAGGGCAAAAAAATACCCCAATTATAACAATTGGGGTAAATGATCCTTTTTAAAGGACCGCTCAACCAGCTATGGAGTTTTAAATGTCTTTGATTACCTATTAAATCGTAGGGTAAAACTACGGAATAATTAAAAAAAAACTACAAATTTTTAAATCAAAATGGGAAAATGTCTGATTTTCGAATCTGGTTGTCTGAAATTCTAATAGAGCCGGAACCCTCTCAACGAAGGCTAATCGAATAATTGTATAATCAAATGATTAAAAATAAATATTTAATGATCCTTTAAAATTCTATCGGCTTTTAGACCAAATCTTTTTTGGAACTGCTTGTTGAAGTCAGAAGTGTTCTTCATTCCGATGGCAAAAGATACCTCTTTGAGAGATTGTACTTTTTTCTTTTTCAGCAAATCATAGGCATATTGAAATTTCACATCTTTCACATATTCCAGGGGTGACTTGCCAGTGATATTTTTAATCATCCTGAAAAAGCTTCTTTCTGACAAATGGAATTTCTCTGCCAGGAAACCGATCTTAAAATTAAAGTCTCCGATGTTTTCAAAGATCAACTCGTTGAGTTTGGTGAGTTGCGTTTCGTTCTGTTCTCCTACATGGTCAGTGATCATTTTAAGGGTAACAGATTCCTTTGATCTTTCCAACAAGTTTCTGATCCCCAGTAGAAACTCTCGTTTATCAAAAGGTTTGGTGAGTATATTATTAACACCCAGCTGCATAATCTTATATTTATCCTCCTTTGTATCCCTGGCTGAAACAACCATTACCGGGATATTCTGATACTCATATTTTTCCTTAACGCCTTTTATAAACTGAAAGCCATCCATTACCGGCATTACCAAATCAGTAATGATAATATCTATTTTATACTGTTTTAAAATTTCAAGCGCCTCCTGCCCCTGTTTTGCCAGATATACCTCATAGTCATCCTCCACAAGCTCCTTCATGTAGGTTCGAACAGCAGGGTTATCTTCCACCAGTAATAGCTTTGATTTTCCATTTACATTGTCGGCAATATTGGCCGGCACCATCGGTACATCCTCCACAATGGCGGGTTTTAAGGTGATGTCTCTGCGGGATATGTAATCTCCTACTTTTCCCAACTGATAGCTATCAAAATCCTGATTGGACTGCAATGGCAGCTGTACAATAAACTCAGCGCCTTTATCACTATTATTTCTAACGCTGACAATACCATTGTGAAGCACTGCAATCTCCTTTACCAGACTTAATCCTATGCCAAGTCCTTCGCTAAGCCCATGCTGGTTTTTAGCCTGAAAGTTTCTGTTGAATACCTCGGTTATATCTGCAGTCGGTATGCCTACTCCATCATCCTTCACAGCAATAATCAACATTTGATCATCTAATGTTAAACTCACCGATATGTTCCCCTCTGCTCCAGTAAACTTCAATGCGTTGGCAATGAGGTTATACATCTGCCTTTCGATGTAGTGCGGATCCAGTGCAATTTGGAGTCCGTCTGGTATATCTGAAGAAAAGTGAAGGCTAATACTTCTTACCAAAGCTGCTGAGTCGAACAGGCCCACTATTCTCTCAAAAAAAGCGTTGACATCTACACTTTTATAATCCAGAGTGATCTTACCTTCCTCTATTTTGACGAGCTCTTTGATTTCATCAGTCAGAAAAACAAGTTTCTGGCTATCTTCTTCAAGTTTACCCAGGTATTCTCTTCCCTTTTCTGATAGATAAGATCCCTCATCGGTTTTCAGCATTTCCACTCTACCCGACAACAGCATAATTGGCGTTCTCAGATCGTGAGATACATTGGCGAAAAACCTGGACTTAAACTGATCCAGTTTTTTTAAGGCACTGTTTGTTTCCTGCAGTGAAGCATTGGCTCTTGCCAGCTGAGCTGTGGTTTCTAATACTTTTTCTGACAATTCTTCCTGCTTGCTAATCAGGCTCTGAACTCTGATTCTATAAGCCAGATAGATAAAAAAGAGAAATGCAATTAAATAGCCAAAGTAGGCCGTGTAGGTCTGATACCATGGCTTTTGAATTTGAAATGATATTTTTGC
>JBCBHL010000128.1:0-18347 GCA_038525605.1 Bacteroidota bacterium | reverse complement strand
GATGAATCGTCAGTTAGTATTTGAGATTGTTTCCGATGAAGACCTGGCCTTTCATCTCATCAGCCAAATACTGAAAAAGTGGCTGGAATGTAGTGGCGATCTTTTCATCAGACTTATATGAAATGATGCCTATTTTAAGTGTTTTATTCTGTGCTTTTATTGTATTAAAAAGTGCTCCTGATATCAAAAGAAGAAACAATAATCTTTTCATAGCGTGTATCAATGTTTTTTATCCTGTATCCCTTCTTCTATCAAGATACAGTTTTTGCTTTGTATTACACCAATTGTGCCAAAAATTAGTTGCCTTTTATGGTAGACATTATCATGTCTAGTTTTGTATTGAGTGATTTACGATAAGATGAAGGTTCAATTTTGCATTTTCAATTAATTATGAATTGAACATAAAAATTAACTAGTCCTTTAAATCAAAAATCCACATAGTAAACCTTTCCTGATAACCTTTAACTATTAAACTTCATTACCTCTAAGAATATAGGTCCACTGCACAGGAATTTTCGCAAAGTCATGGTCTATTGCTCTTCAAACTTAACAATTTCTACTTTCCAGCCTTACCAAACCTCCCTGATCTCAATTTCAACTCTCCGGTTTTTTTGTCTGTTTTCCTCCGAGTCGTTTGGTGCGAGTGGCAGAATTTCTCCTTTGCCAAATACCTTGAGCAGGTTGCGGGGAATGCCCTGCTGATAGAGATAGTATGCTACAGCCCGGGCTCTGTTAGTAGATAGTTTCAGGTTATATTCCGGCGTTCCAACATCATCTGTAAAACCTGTAATCATCAGCACGTAACTGTTTTCTGCTCTTTTATTTAGGTAGTTAATGAGAGGCTCCAATACGATTTGTGCTGTATCTTTTAGCTGGTACTGATCAAATTCGAAGTTGATGTCGGAAAGAATAAACTTTTCCGGTTCGGGTTCGTGGAAAGAGGAGTCCGGTGGAACCTCAGTTCCTTCTTTCCAAAGCCTGAAATGATCAATAAAAGCATAGGATCGGTCAATCAGTTCAAATTCCTTTTGAGCATTAACGAATATCTCCGCTTTCGACACATTTTCCGACCGATCGAAGTTTCCCACAGAAAGGTACTTTTCACCACCTTTGGCGATGAATGAGCCTGATATCTTTTCCCATTGAAACACATCTCCTTCCAGTGCATCCGCTTTGCGGACAAAGATCTGTGGATCGTTATTCATAGGCTGGGCAAGGAAGCCATATCTGGGTTCGTCTGTAATGGCTATTCCGATGCTACCAGTTACATAATGACTGTGATGGGCAATCTGATAGTAGCCATCGAAGAAATACCTGGCGCCTGCCTCCAGCGAATCCGTTAATTCTATGCCTATGTATTCGCGATAATCTGACTTACCCCACAGGTATAAGCCCATATAGGCATTGCCATGCACAGGTTGCGCTTGTCCGGCCCAGTTGTCCGGCACTTTAACCTTTCCGTTGCTACATCTATGATAATAATCCGGTGTACCGTCATTGACATTGTACCAGCCAACGACAGGCCAGGCCGTCTTACCAAAGTAGCGATCTTCCGGGCACAACTTGTGATCTTCAAAACTAAAATTAGCAATGAGGTTTTGGCCAGCTGCCTGACTGACCACCAAAATGAGGAACAGTGAAATCACCTTTTGCGGCAATGACACCTTACTTTTCTTATACATAACACCAAAGTTTAAACGACCTCCAACCGAACGGACAGTTTCAACACCGGGCTTGCATAATTTCCCGATTAAATACCCGATTGGGGATCAATACATAACACAGTGATAAGTTATGAATTTATAACGTAAGACTCAACAGGCAGGGCGTAATTCTAAATCAATCTCGAATTCTTTGACTTTTGGAAAACCTCATTTTCCAGTATTGATTCGAAATACTAAAAGAAATATAATTTTCATTCAAAGGAAGCTTCCGGCTCGTGACCGGAAGCTTCTTGCGTTTGATCCGGTTATCAGCAACCTTTGGTAAGATAATAGATCACGCAAATCTTATCAGCATGTCCTGAGTAGGTGGTATTTTCCGCTTCTGCCTGATTACTTATCCCACCGTTTACAGTCAGTTGGTTCGATGGTAGGATATGAGTTACAAAACTCTTAACAGTCAGGTTACCTAAAGATTTCTTTCGCATTTTTTCAGTTTTATGCTAATCTGAGATTTGAATTTTCATGATAAAGTTGGATGAGCCTTCAATTTGTTATTGCCCGGATGAACCTGAATTGAAAGCACATATCAATAACAAAATAGTAATGGCAAGCTCCTCTGAGAAGAGATTTGATTGTGTAGTCCTTATAAGTTATTGAAAAGATGCAGGAGTTTATTTTGAAGAATATTTCTTCGATACTGTAATCATATCGTCTCTTTGAGGTATTCGGGTTTCAGTCAGGTCTTCTAATAAGTTTTCATTGGCATCAATGATCAGAATGGTAGGGTAGGAATCAACTTTGAAGCGTTTTGCAACTTTCATTCCTTCGTCAATTTCCGCGTCGTATTTCAGATTGATAAATGCCTCATTCATGTGAAGGCCTACAGCCTCATCAGTCAACACATTTTTGGTAAAAGCCAAACAGGGTGAACACCAACCCGTGTAAAAGTCTACAAATATTGGCTTCTCCTCTTTAGAGGCTTTTTCCAATGCAGTTTGATAATCAGTAGTTTCGAAAATCACCGCAGTGGGTATATCGAATTTCAAACGCTCATTTTCTGTAAAAGTGTTGAAAGTGTAAGCAGCCGTCAAAATGAAAGCCGAACCTCCAAAACCGATCACATACAAAGGGATAGCGATTAATTTTTTGGGTATGAGGTTAAATAATAAAGTAAACAGTAAAGTTCCCATCGCCATCTGACCATAGACGTGTGGTATGGCAATTAACAAATATATTGCATAACCAATCAATGGTGATAGCATGAGATTTAATAACACTTTTGTTTTTCGAGTCATCGCTTGCCGTAATCAGTAAAAGTAGAAACCAATATAGGGAATCGTAGCAGGATTATAAATCTACCTGTGTTATAAAGTACCATAGATTTTCATCTAAATCCAACAGTTCCGCTGATCAGATCGGGTGCATAAATCTGTCAATTACTTTTCCGGTCTGTTTTTAATCGATTTCTGCGACCAAAACTCACAATATCTCTCCTACGAAATTTGCGAATGAAGCATATCTGCCTGTTCGTCTTGTCCCCTGTTTTTGGGTGGTTTGTATGACATCAAAATTGTGTAAAGTCTTTCTACATCATCATCTTTGAATTCAACCAGGTTCAGCAGCAGGATTTCTTCATCCTTTTTGGTGATCGTGATGCGTTTATCAGCTATTTCTATCGATTTGATCCTATCAAATGCCAGAGATTTTCCTAATACTGAATTGATTCTGATATTGATACCTTTGGTATTCCAGTTGACATAGTTTCGATACCAAAACATTTTTAACCAAAATACTACCTGCAATAAAAAACCTGTAGTAGAGACCCATTCATACATTTCTTCATTTTTAAATTCGATGGGCTTAAAAAAGCTAAAGGCAATACAAAGCAACGAGAGAATAATAATGAGCAGGAACTTCCAATTCCCATTTAGTCGATCAAAGTGGATTTTTTTCATAGCGTGTGTTGAAATAGTATTAGTTTTGAGGTCTTGGCTAACATCAAAACGAGCGCAATGTTCTTCTAATGAACTATTTCACTTGAAAACAAAATATACTCAGTTAAGTTTTAACTTTTTCGCTATTTCCTATTGAAAATATTCTTGCTACTATGCAAATGTTCTTTTTATAAAATCTTGAATTTTATCAGGAGATATTGATTCAATTGGGTGTTTTACATCGGCAAGCGCCACGATCTCCGCATTTGGAAGCCACAGAGCAACTGTATTTGTTTCTTCTTCTGATACCATTTTATCCTGATCACCTCTCCCTAATGTGACAACTGTTTGGATCGATTTGAAGTCGGCCTCCTCCAGTTGATCGCGTTCCGACAGCTTTGTCATAAGATCAGCAGTAGCCCTCACGACAGACTTCCAGTCCTGCGGCGTATGTTCCTTCCTAAGCTTTTCTGCAAACTGAGGTACTTTGGTTTCCATGACATCAGGATTGAGCATTTTGATTTCCCTGGCTGTTGACTCAGGACTCCAGTCAAACTTTGTACCCAACGTCGCAATCTTTGAGATGTATGATGGAATTTGTAAAGAGGCTTTTAACGCTACATATCCTCCCATGCTATAACCGAAAATGTAGACATCAGACAATTTGTTTGATTGAATGTACTCGATGAGCTGTTGTGTAAAACCCGGTATGGAAAAGCCATGCGTGTCACTGCTCCCTCCGTGACCACTGAAATTGAAATCATGAATGATAAAATCATCCGTTAGCAATGGTTTCAGATTTTGAAATTGATGTTTGCTCCCCAGAGCGCCATGTAGCAGAAGTAAGTCCTTTTTCACCTTTGGTAGTTTTTAGTGGGTCTAGTTAGAAGCGCTCACTTTGGATTTCATACTGATCGGATTTCAGTCAGATACCCATCGAATCGACTGGCAAATCAAAATTGCATTGATCCATCCTCTATGGTCTTCTAATCGAAAATTAGTGAATTATTTCAAAAATAACTTATCTGCTTCAGTTTTTGGGATGGTAGGCCTTAGCGACTTCAGTCCAGTCTTGTTTCCAGGTTTGGTAAAAGTAGACTTCTGCAAAATGCTGCTCATCTGCTTCATAATCTTCCCGGTCGTCTGCCAGGGCGAGATTTCCGGAGGAGATGGCTTCAGTTATAAATTCCACAAATTCGTGAAAACTACCAGCGATCACTGATAAGGGTTCAGGTTCTCCCATTGGTACGTACACAATCTGCCCCATTTTTCCATCAGGTCCCGGATCGTAATCAATACAAAGCAACTGCCCGGATCCATCGTGTGCAAATGGCAACCTTTTGGCACTAAAAAAAGAAACTGGCGCAATTAGGTCTTGTTGATAATACATCCGCTCTCCCACATCAAAATTTGGATCATTCTTCATTGCGACAATAGACTGCCATTGGGATATGATCTCTTCTGCAGATAAAAATCCATGTCCCAAAAAGCCCATAAACTTCTTCTCTCCATTGTGTCTCAGGAGTAGTTCGGCAAGAGCGTCGGGAACTTCCAAACCAGTTATTTCAGTAATGTCCTTAACAGACTTTTCGGTTGCTCCGTCCTTTAAAAATGTCTCGTAGATATCCAGTTTCCCGGCAACAGTCTTCAATAAATTGTCTATGATCGTCATTTTCCGAAGATCGGAGAAATACGCAGAAAAACCATGATTTGTTGGTAAAAGAGTACGCCATATTAGAAATCCGTGACGGTCAAACACCTTAAAGATTCATTCTCTGGCCCCAAAAGATGAAGTGTTCTGGACACTTTTATTCCCAGAGAATCTACTTCTAAATACAACAAAGATTCTGTGTACAAAGTATGATAGCAGTCATTACAAAAATCGGTAACTTTTACGGCTTCAGCGGATTGCTCTATTCTCCTGGACAATGTTTCAAGATTTGAAAGATGGCCATTGCTTCCCGGCCGCAAATCTCCTGTTAACTTATCGATTTCAGCAACTACAACAAGGACATTATATTCCAATAAACCATTGACTAGATCAGCTTCATTTATGTTGGAACTGATATCTTCGTCCGAGCATGAAACCTGAAATAGGAAAGAAATCAGCAGTAGGGTGGGTATTAGTCTTTTCATGAGTAGATGTTTTTTGCTATTTAATTTTTCCGTTGTAATAACTCCAAAGGGATTATCGATCGACCCGTAAAGATGACAGGAAAGGGTTTCCCCTTACACCTAATTTATTTCGCTACTGTAGTGGCTTCTTTTAAAATGTCACCTTTTGTGGTTTTGATAAGGACACTTATCATGGTTAATCGGTTGGACATCAGCCTAAAACCCTGCTTCCACACTTTGATAGTTTTATACTTTTATGAAAAAAAGGCGGTTTTGGCATTCATTCGCTCCATAAAGGCTAAATAGCCTTTTTCTGCCCGTTTCAGGAGTTACAAAATCGTTATCGAGAACTCAGGTTGAATGAAAAAATCCGCAAGCGGAAGAACATTCGCCTACATAGAAACAGATTAAAAAATGATTTTTTCCCTGAGAACTATCCTGGTCAGATAGCTCGCACCCCATCAAAGACTTTTTCGGCACTTTAAGAACCTCTCTTAAGCAATCGGTCGGCTTTCAGTTTGATCATCAGAGTAATTAAACCTACGACACTCACAGAACTAACAGGCATTAGGATCGCAGAAAGAATTGGCGTCAGCTGAGCAGTAACGGCGAAATACAAACCTACCAGGTTATACATAATCGAAATCAGCAACGCTATTTTCACAACCTTAAAAGCATACTGACAAAAATCTACGAGCTTATTGAGTCGCGTTAGTTCAGACCCATTGATGATCGCATCACAAGCCGGGGAAAACTGATGTACATCGTCTGTCACCGCAATGCCTACATCGGCAGCCTTCAGGGCACCAGCATCGTTGAGGCCATCGCCGATCATGATCAAAGGGCCAGACTTTTTCAGCAGATGGGTATATAAGAACTTATCTTCGGGAGACTGCTGAAACCTGAGGTCTTTGAAAAATTCATACAGCCTGTTTTTTTCACTGTCACTATCGCCCGATATCAGATACAGGCGAAATGCCTTTTTCAGCTTATTGAGCATTTCAAATATGCCATTGCGGTAAGCATTTTTAATGGCAAAATATCCTTTATATTCACCGCCAACAGCAATGTGTACCTGTGATTCTTTGCGTTGATTGCTAGGCGCTGACAAAAATTTTGCCGACCCTATTTTGATATTTTCACTGGCTAGTTCAGCAATAATCCCCTTTCCTTCAATTTCCTCAAAAGATGCCAATTCCAAGGGTGAGGCTGCTCCTTCACCACTATCTGCTTGCCTGAGGTGCTTATGCAGCAGCTTACTGTAAGGGTGCATGCTATTGGCACATACGACTTTTAAGTATTCTTTTTCCTGCTCATTCAGCGGTGTCCCAACATACTCCATCTGAAGCAATTCTCCTTTTGTCAGCGTACCTGTTTTGTCAAAAACTATTTGCCGGGAACGGGCGATCTTCTCTACTACATCAGCATTTTTCAGGTAGAGTTTATTCCTTCCCAGATATCGAAGTGCATGACCGTAGGCAAAGGGCAGCGCAAGCGCGAGCGCACACGGGCAAGCTATAATCATAACAGATGTCACCACCTTCCAGATCTGCGCAGGATCTGCCATTGCCCAAAATAAAGCTGAAGAAAAAGCAATCAATAAAACTGTAAGCGTAAAATAACCACTGATTCTGTTAATGATATTCTGTAGACCGGATTCTTCTGCGCGCTTAAAATCGGCATGATTCCAGAGTTCTGTTAAATAGCCCGAAGACACTTCTTTAATCACTTCTATGATGATTGAAGTACCCACCTGTCTGCCTCCGGCGAAAATCTTTTGATTCGTATCTACCTTTTCGGGGTACGACTCACCGGATACGAAACTGTAATCTATCCTGGCTTTTCCATCGATCAAAAAACCATCCGCAGGGATTACCTCACCGTTACGAATTCTGATTCTGTCTTTTACTTTGATGTCTTCAATAGGAACAAATTCATCCTTTTCCTTCCCGATTTTATTAACAGCTATCGGAAAAAATGACTTGAAAGTGCGTTCGAATGATAACGCCTGATAGGATTTATTCTGATACCATTTGCCAATCAGCAGGAAAAACACCAACCCTGTTAATGAGTCTGCATATCCCGTGCCTGCACCAGATAAAATCTCATAAACCGTCTGGGTAAACAGTATACTGATTCCCAGGGCAACTGGTACATCGATACCAATTTGTTTTTTCCGAAGACCAAGATAGGCTGTTTTGAAGTAGTCACTGGCGGAATAAAACAAAACCGGTAACATGAGTAAAATATTAACCCAACCAAAAAGCGACCTGATTTCAGAAGTCATCTCAAAACCAGTGTCGAGGTAGGCCGGAATACTGATCAGCATGGAATTGCCAAAACAAAACCCAGCGACCGCAAGCTTTACTACCAACGGGTTTTTCTTTTTGGCTTTCTCCTCGTCATCGTCGAGCGAAATCCTTGGTTCATATCCGATCGAGCTGATGATCTCAACCAGCGCTTTTAGGGTCAACTCCTCTTTGCGAAAGCTAATGGTCGCCTTCTTTTTGATAAAGTTTACCTGACTGCTGATGATGCCTGAGAATAGCGACGGCAGGTTTTCCAGCAACCAAATACAAGAACTGCAATGGATCGATGGTAAAAACAAAGTCACCTTTCCTACTTTCTCTGACTGAAAATCCAGCAACCTGTTGACGATGGTTTCATTTTCAAGGTAGCTAAAATCAGATTTGGGCAGATTCTGCTTAGCACCAGGCGACTGATTCAATTGATAGTAGGTATCTAATTCATGCGTATTGAGCAATTCATAGACCGTCTTACACCCATGGCAACAAAATGATTTGTTATCGAATTCAACTTTTTCATCACAAATATCTCCGCAATGGAAACATTCGGTCTTTTCTTTTTGTAAAACGGGTGCCTGCATGGTATTAAAATGGTATTGCTATCAACTGATTTTGGTTTAATCAGCAATTAAAAGTGGAATCTTAGCCTGGAGAGTAAGCACTCTGGTGAGTTTTCCACCGGAAGGCTCACCATTTTTTGCATGCGTCTTAGGCAGTATTGCCAGCATATCAATCTTGTTTTCACCGATGTATTGCTCAATGCCGTTGACGATATCAGTATCGTTCGACAACTCATAAGTGTGATCGAGTGTATCCAGGTAGTATTCAAGCGTATTTTCGACCTGTTCACCCATTACTACCGCTTCTTCTTTGTTGGTAGCTACAGTTAATACATGCACCTTAGCATTGAACCATCGCGCCAGGTCTTGTATCAAGGCAAGATCAGAAGCATCATCTATTTGATGGTCTAGCGCCACGGCAATTTCGTTGATCGCATATTTGGTGTAGTCCTGCGGAATTACTAATATGGAACGATCCAGCTTTTTTACCAACAGAGAAGTATTGGACTCGGCATGCATTAAAGACCTACTCTTTCCTTTGGTACCCATCACCACCAATTTGGGGTCCATTTCTACTGTAGTTTCAACGATTGAGTCTATCCTTCTACCATGTTTCACCACAATTTCCAGATGATTAACAAATCTGGGAACCTGATTTTTTAAAGTGTCAAACTGGCTCATTACCTCCATCATCTCCATCGGGTTGTCATCTTTATCAATGATGTGTAATAAGATGAGCTGGATGCTGTTGTCAGAGTCTACAAGGTTCAGTGCATAATGAAATGCATTCATAGAACTATCTGAAAAGTCCATTGGAACGAGTATTTTATTGATCAGATTCATCGTGCTTGATTTTTTGAATTGGGTTTACAATTAGATTTCTTCGGAAACCTTCTGTTCTATTCCGATATTGAAAGTCCAGACAGGAATATCCGTTTTATTCACCACAGCTTCGGTGACGCTATCCATAAAAAGGTGCTTAAGCCCTTTTCTACCGTGTGTAGGCATAGCAATTAGTTCGCTATTTGTTTCATCGACAAAGGTTAATATGCCCTCAGCGGGACTAAAACCTCTGCGTGTATTTACTCTGAAATTTTGTATTCCGTGACTACTGATGCATTCTGCCATTTCAGAAATCAGGTCTTCCTCATTGATCAGTGAGTGGGGTGTTTTTACCCATACCAACTGGATCATCGCATCGGAAAATACCTGCATTTCTTTAAGAGAATGAAGGAAGTCATCGGTCATTTCCCTGGACTCGAAGGGCACAACCATGTTATTGATCGACTTCCAGGTAGCCTCACTTGGCACTGCCAATACCGGACAACAGGCAAAACGCACTACTTTTTCTGCGTTGGACCCAACAAATACCCCTTTCAGTCCGGTTGCCCCAGTAGTACCTATCACGACCAAATCACACTTCTCTTCAGGAAGGTAATTCTGAACCCAGTGCATCAAGGTACCCATTTCCACGGCGACCTTATACTGAATATTATTCTGAGGCATTGTACTGATCAATCCGTTTAGTTTCTCTTCGGCGGCACTCATGGATGTCACCATCTGATCGCCCAAAACATCGCCGTTTGCAATACCATATTCCAGTCCGACAGGTACCGGATATTCTACTGCATGAAACAATACAATTTCGGTACGGTGATGACCATTCATAGTAACTGCATATTGCAATGCATTTATTGACTGCTCAGAAAAGTCTATTGGTACTACAATCTTTTTCATTTTGTCTGAATCTTTAAATATGCTTAATCGAGGTTGATGGTCAACACCGGAATTTTGGAATGGTTAGCCACATCTTCTGCCCTGCTGCCATTGAGAAAATGAGCCAGGCCTTTGTAACCGTGCGTTCCCATAGCAATCATATCGATGTGATTATGACCCACAAAATCCAGCACGCCTTCCTCTACCCAGGGTGCATCCGTCACGTTGACAGTGTAATCCACAAACTCTGTGTTTTCAGCAAAATTTCTCACATAACTCATTGCCGACTCATGTGTGTAAGAGAGTTTGGTCGTGTTGTACACTTTGAGCAGATGACAATTCAACCCTAGTAGTTTTTGGAATTGCTTTACCACTGGGATAGATTTATCACTACACTCACCAATGGCAAAAACCATATTTTTAAACTGAGAAATATCAACTTTCTCTTTGATAGTGAAAACAGGTACGTGGCTGTTTCTGATTACTCTTTCCGCATTGGAGCCTATCAAAACCTCTTTCCATCCGGTGGCTCCTTTCGAGCCCATCACAATTAAATCAGTCTCTTCATCAGTAATATCTTTGGATATGTGTCTGTATACATTTCCTTTCTCCATCTTAGTGGTAACTGCTACACCACTTTCAATAACTTTTTGCTCGAGTTCCAGGAGATTTGCCTTGATGGCATTAATCAACTGAATCGTGTAGATATCATCCAAAGTATCTGTTCCGGCGTAAATATCTCCGGTAACTTTAAATGAGCCTGACGGCAATTCTATGACATGAAGCAGCTTTATTTGCGCGTCAGTTTTTTTTGCAAGCTGAATGGCAAAATCAAGTGCGTTGTTTGCTTCAGTTGAAAAATCGGTAGGAACGAGAATAGACTTCATAAGAATATAATTTATTGTAATGGCAATTTAGGCAGTGGCGGAAAGCTAATTTATGGCCTAGGTCATTAGCCAAACTGATATTTGTCAGCAACAGGCAGAAAGCCATTTTATAATTTACAGCTTTATTAAAGTATGTAATTTTGAATGAAGTTGAAAAAAGCGTTATGCCTTATATTAGCATAACCGAACAGATGAAAATGGATAAAGGTATTAATCTTATTAAATCAGTATTTTTTTCTGCCAATGAGGGAATAATCATCTCTGATAGAAATGGTACCATTACTGCTGCCAATCCTCGTTCAGCGAAAATGTTTGGTTACACCGTAGAAGAGCTTGAGCGTCTTACCATCAATGACCTGGTACCCCACTCCATCAAAAAAGATCACAAGGCAACCAGGGAAAGGTACTTCAAACACCCGGTTCCCAGACCAATGGGTGTTGGAAAAGATTTGTACGGACTAAAAAAGTCTAATGAGATTTTTCCATTGGAAATCAGCTTAAGCCATTTTAAAGAAGATGGGTCAGATTTTGTCGCAGCATTTATAACAGACATCAGTTATCGAAAAAAGCTGGAGGTGGAACGGCTTAAATACATGGAGGAGCTAGAAACCATCGTGAAAATGAGAACTGAAGCTCTGGAAAAGGTAAATGAGGGTTTACTCAAAGAAGTAAAAGAAAGGAAGGCAACAGAGATGGCACTTCGAGAAAGCCAAAATTTGTACGAACGAATCGCCGATAACTATCCGAACGGGACAATTAATGTGCTGGACAGTGATTTCAACTACCTGGTGTCGGGTGGTAAGGATTTTATCAATCATAGCAGAATCGCCACCGAAGACAGGATAGGTGTTCCTTTTCTGGACAGTTTTGAGCCAGAAAAACGAAATCAGCTGAAAGCCTACTTCCTGAATGGCCTGAAAGGCTACCCTGGTTCTTGTGAACATGAAATTGGTGATAAGACAGTCATTATGCACACCGTTCCCATTAAAAACGGGCAGGGAATCATTGATAAGCTACTGGTGGTAGAAGAAAACATTACCGAACAGAAGAAAGCTGAAAGAGAAGTAAGAAATGCTTTGATGAAAGAGCGTGAGCTCAATGAAATGAAATCCAGATTTGTTTCGATGGCGTCCCACGAGTTCAGGACACCGCTAACGACCATTTTGTCATCCACCAATCTGATGGCCCGCTATGCCGAAGGACCTGCACAGGCAAAGATGGAAAAGCATTTTGGCAGAATCCGGTCAAATATCAAAAACCTTACAGACATCCTGAATGACTTTCTCTCACTCGAAAAGCTGGAATCCGGTCTTATGAAAGCTGATTTCGAACAGATTGACCTTAATAAATTCATTGATGAGTTGGTGGAAGAAACCATTCCCCTCCTGAAAGAAGGTCAGTATTTTGATGTCAACGGTTCCGGGGCGATCAGCAGCTTTTACACTGACCAGAAGATTCTGAAAAATATCATGCTCAACATCATTTCCAATGCGAGCAAATATTCTGAAAATGATAAAAAGGTCACCATCAAAATTGATGAGACTTCAGCAGATATTCAAATAAGTGTCATTGACGAAGGAATCGGTATTCCTAAAGCAGAGCAGAAACGAATGTTCGAAAGGTTTTTCAGAGCTAAAAATGCTGGTAATATTCAGGGAACAGGCCTTGGATTATTTATTGTGAAAAAATACGTCACATTGCTGAAAGGGGATGTAAGCATGGAAAGTAAAGAAGGAGTTGGTACCACCATTAAAATAACACTACCACATGGATAAGAAGACGATTTTAGTCATTGAGGACAATGACGAGATGCGGGATAACATTTGTGAATTGCTGGAATTGAGCAATTATAATGTGCATGATGCCGGAAATGGAAAGAATGGTGTAAAGGAAGCGCTGTCTGTGAAACCGGATATCATTATCTGTGACATTATGATGCCCGGACTGGATGGTTATGAGGTATTATATATGTTATCCAAAAACCCTGATACGGCTTCTATTCCATTTATTTTTCTCACCGCCAAAGCAGAAAAAGAGGATTTTAGAAAAGGTATGGACATGGGTGCCGATGATTATCTGACCAAGCCTTTTGAGGAAATTGACTTGCTGAGTGCTATTGAAAGGCGACTGAAAAAGCATGAAAAGCTGATAGCGGAAAGAAAATCTGGTGTGGAGCCTTTTTTGGAAAACGTCAGAAATCAAAGCAAGCCATCGGACCTGACTGCTGACAGAAAAATCAGAGGCTATGAAAAGAAAGACAATATCTATCGGGAAGGAGATTTTCCACATTACCTATTCCAGATAAAGAGCGGGCAGGTAAAAACATATAAAATCAATAGTGATGGCAAGGAGTTTATCCACGACATCAAAAAACCCGGCGACTTTCTGGGACAACATGCTCTGATCAGAGATATCAACTATACAGAATTTGCCGAAGCTTTGGAACCCACAGAACTTTTGCTGATCCCCCGAGCGGATTTCCAGGATCTTATTTTTCAAAACAGGGAAATCTCTGCTGAATTCATCAAATTACTGGCTCAGGAAGTCACTGAAAAAGAAGCAGAACTTTTGCATTTGGCCTACGATACTGTTCGTAAAAGAACGGCGGATGCTCTTGTTTCTCTTATTGACAAACAAGGCAATCTACAGATCAATATATCAAGGGAAGATTTGTCTAATATGGTTGGCACAGCCACAGAATCAGTGATCAGGATATTATCCGAATTTAAAAAAGACCAACTGATAGAAGTGAAAAGCGGTGTAATCAATGTGTTGAATGCTGATAAACTGAGAAGGGTCATGTTTTAGCCCGTGAGGATAACTACCTTCATCAAAAACTTTGAAAGTGCTGAATGATCTTTTTTCAATGATTACCAGATTATTAAGCACTATTTAAATCTTCCTTCACCTGTTGCACTTGCTTAATAAGAGGATCCCAGGTGGTTCTCACCGCCATTTTATTCAGCCAGACTATGTAGTATCCTATGATGACGAACCCGACAGTTACAATGATTTTCTGGGAAATAGACGTTGGCAGCAGTTCTGCCCAAAGTCCTGTCCAACCTACTGATTCGGGATCTCCCAATGACCAAAAAAACAGCGCCTGGGTTCCCAGTAATGGCAGGACATACCAATACAAGACACTGTTTAACAGATGTCCCTGTCGCTTCATAAACAGCTCTTCCTCTATGAGTTGGTCACGGTAGGTTGACGAAAATGTGGCTGGTTTTTCGATTTTTCGATTTACCCTCAGCCTGTATATCAGGTAGCCAAAACTGAGAATGCAAAAAACACTCGCAACCTTTGACCATAAAAACGGCACTTCATAGATAAGATAGCCAAACAACACCATCGTCAAAACAGATACAATGATTTCTCTCCTGTCTCTTTTGATGACATTCCTTTCTGCTTTTTTTAAATTCATTTTAAAATCTCTTTTTAATAGTGAAACATCATATTTAATGACTCCTGACCGGGAGGACTTTTTCCAAATATCGATTAGCTCCTGTTCCAACATATCAACTAAGTTTTGGAGTTATACAATCAAATAATTTACTTCTAATACGCTTCATTTTTACCGCCACATGGTTTTCACTGATTCCCGTTATAGCACCAATTTGTTTGTAAGACAATTCTTCCAGGTGTAAAATAACGATGGTAGCATCAGGTTCTTTCAACTGGCCGATACAGGCCCTTAGCAGCTCATATCTTTCCTGCTCTATATCATCGTCCGGACCTTCTGCTGGTAGGTATTGAATAGCCTCGGTACGGATGAACTTTTCATTTTTTTTACCGAGCGTGAGTTTTGCTCTCATGCACACATTCAGTGATATTCTATAGATCCATGTATCTATTTTGGCTTCCTCTCTGAAGCTTCCAAATGATTTCCAGATTTGAAAGACGACCTCCTGAAAAAGATCGACCGGCTCGACGGGGTCCGTAGCGTATGCTTTACAGATCCGGTAAATCTTGTCGGTATTGTTTTGCAGCACTTCTTCGAACGTCATTTCAGGATGTTTTTTCATCAGTATTAATAATACTCTTGCTTATTTAGTGACAGGGCAATTGAAAATATGACAGAATTTCTGATTTTTTTTATCAGATTATTGAATCCGATCATAAGATTTTATGAGTGAGGGGACTTATATTTGTTGATAACTGTTCACTAAACTGATATGAAAAACCATTTTATTCTCACAAACCAACAATTGAAAATCTACTTTTCCACCGGATTATTACTGTTGCTGATTACGGGTGTAGTCTTTCCCCAGTCAAACAAAAAGCCTTATTCTGCTGATCAATACCTGAGTATTTTAAATAATTCGAAGGATTCAATTTATCAACAGATTCTTGATGAGTTGGATGCGCACATCTCGAGATTCCCTCAAGATGCGAACGTCAGAATCAGTCGTTGTGAAGTGATCGAAAAAGCATACTACGATTACTACGAAGAATATAACCCCAAAGAGGAAGAGTTTGAAATCTGCCTTGATCAGCTAATGGAAGACTTTCCGGACCATCAGGCGGTGCTGCTTTTTAAACTAGATCGTGTCTATGGCGAAACAGCCATTGAATTTGCCAATGAAGTCATTGATAAAATCAAAAGTAGTGACGAAAACTGGGACGACAGGCATATTTCCAGGTTTTATGCGAAGTTGGCGCAAAACTACAGGTATTCTGATGAGACCAGACTATCTATTAAATATGCGTTAAAAGCACAGGAGCTAAATGACACACTCGACTTATCAGTTGTTTTAGCAAATAGCTATCTGGAATTGAAAAAGAACAGCGAGGCAGAGTCCGCTTTGCTGGAAAAACTTGATACCACTCAGGACTCGTGGATACTGAAAAGTAAAGCAAACCTGCTACTGAAAGCGGGTAATGCAAAAAAGGCATTGGAAATCTATGATCAGGTAATGAAAGATACCACCGTGTGGATAAACGATGAAATGCTTGCTGATATCTTTTTAAAAAATGACCTGGCTGAAAAGGCCAGAGTTTTTTACTTAAAAAACATTGAAAGTAGCTACAATAAAGACAATGCTTTACAAAAACTCTATCAGTTTGACTATGAATATAGTGTCGCTGATACAGTTTTATCGAGCTATAATAAGTTAATGGATCAGGGAGTGGGACAGGATTTGTTTGGCAAATACCGATTGCAGATGATGATGAAAAAACCACTTTCTGGCTGGGGCTTTTCTGACCTGCTCAAGCTTTTAATTGTATTATTAACAATAGCGGTATTATTCATTTTGCCTTATCTGTGGATCCTTCCGCTTTACTACTTATCTCACAAATACTTCTCAAAGCAAAAGACACTTTCACTTAAGGATGCCAATTGGGGTCTGAAAGAGTTTTGGCTGGTCTCTTCTGCCATTCTAATACTTCAATTTATCTATCTCTTTATCTTCGGATATACTGATCTGCTCGGTATTTTTAATGACAATATTTACAGTGAAGAAACAGAGGTTGTGAGTGCTCAGGAAGCTTCCGGTACTACCTTTTATTTTCTGGCGATGGCTGTCATTGTTACCGTCTTTGTCATCAAAGAGAAGCGTTTCTATATTGAAACTGGTAGCTGGTCACTTGGCAAATGCCTAGGTATCGGCATAGGCTCTGCCTTTGCACTAAAGATCATCCATGGAATTTTAGTAAAGATCGGTTTGTTCCCGACATTGGACTTTTCCGGGGAGGCTACTATCGTGGATTCAATCAGATCGATTAATGAGTATTACGGTCCTTCCCTTGGCTTTTTGCTGGTGGTCGTACTGGTTCCGGTTTATGAAGAATACCTGTTTCGTGCGATTGCGCTAACGGCTATGGAGAAACGGGTTGGCTACATTTTTGCCAACATATCACAGTCAGTTATGTTTGCATTGATGCATGAAGACTTCAGCATATTTTTCTTTTATGTCGCTTTTGGAATGCTGGCGGGAAGCCTGGTAAGACGTTCTGAAAGTGTCTTACCCGGCATTATTTTTCACAGCACGAATAATGCGATGGCGTTCATCAGCATATTATTCCTTTATTGATCAGAATCAGTTTTTGTGATGAGAATATTCAGCTTTTTTGGTCTGTCTGTTAGCTAACTTCGGTTATTATATAACAATGCCCAACAATGAAAAAGCTACTATTTCTGACAGATTTTTCTGAAAATGCCAAACGTGCAATCTACTACGGACTGAGGCTTTTTAGTAGTGTTCCTTGTGAGATCAACATTATCCATAGTACTTACCAACCCTATACTGTTGCCAATACACCGGCATCTCCTGTTGATGTACGAACTGAAGTAGAAAGGGAAAAAATGGAAGAGCTGGAAACAGCAATTGACAATGATTTTCCCAAACATCAGTTCAATATCAAAACAGAAATCATGTATGGAGATATCTTGGGCACTACGGATCACCTGGTAAAAACTGAGGGTATAGAGTTAATAGTGATGGGAACTCATGGTGTAAGTGGTTTTGCAGAAGCTTTTATAGGGAGTAACACAACTGCCGTAATTCGCGAAATCGACTGTGCAGTTCTGGCGGTTCCTGAGAATTGTGAATTTGTCGCTCCGAAAAAAATAATTTTAGCCATTGACAAAGACGAAACTTTGATGGAATTGGTATTCAGGCCACTTATCGATTTAGCTGAATATCATCAGTCTGAAATGATTGTATTGCATGTTGCCAAAAGCATGGATGAAGCAGAAGCTAAAAGCTACGAAAATCTGGAGCGGTACCTGGCCAATGTGCCTCATCGGTTAATCACCATTTATGATGAAGATATCTCAGAAGGTGTAGATGGCTTTTCTAAAGCTTATCAGGCTGATATATTAGGAATTGTAAATCAAAAACTTGGCTTTTTCCAGGGAATTTTTCACCAAAGCCTCTCCAGAAAGCTCGCCTTGAGAACCACTATTCCGTTGATGATCATGAGCAATCAGAAATGATTATTCCCTGTTTTGCGATAGCGATAGTACAGGAATAATGGCAAGCCTCCGGCAATTCCAAAAGCAAATGTATAAATCCAGACCAGCCAGAAATATTTCAGTTGATGCCTGATTGATTGCTGATATGACCAAAACAGGAAAAGCATAACTATAAACAATAAATCTGTCGCAAATGCTGATGAGATATTGTTAGCAAACATTCCTTCTATAGTAGCTAGTGGTTTG
>JBCBHL010000127.1:0-18397 GCA_038525605.1 Bacteroidota bacterium | reverse complement strand
ATCAATCAATTTAATTGATTGATAACTCCACTGTAATAGGAGGTACATTGATCATAGTTACTAATATTTTGGCAGTATTCAAGAAATATAAGTAACTATGATCAATGTACCTCCTATTACAGTGGAGTTATCAATCAATTTAAAGTTATTGATGATAATATTGATCGGTAACTTAATTGATGTCAGGTTGACAAAAAATGAGTTAAAAACATTCTTCAGTGCTAACACCAAGTTGCTGATGAACTGCTTGAAAATTAATTGAAGTATATTCACTGATTGATGAAACTTCACAAATACATTTTGCAAATTGACTATCAGTAGTTGAAAAGTGCTTTCTAACCTATTGACAACCAATACAAACTGATTAAACAACATCTTAAGCACCGTATAAAAACGCATAATAGCGTTATACATCAAGGTTATTGAATTCCTAAACTTCACAGAAAAATCATTAATAGACTTTAAGTCAACATGCAATTGATTAAATGAGGCAATCAGCAGATTTACAGATATTCTAAAACCTTCAAAAACAGCCTTGAAATCAGCTGAGATGAAAGAAAGACCGGTAACAAAATTTCTAACCGTTATAGAAAAATCTCCTACACTTACTTTAAATCCTTCAATGTGAATTTTCAACCCGTTGAAGGCTACTTTTAGATTATTAGTGATATTCGTGGTAATACCCTTAAAAGTGTTTTTAATTGAATTGTTGAAGCCCTTGAAAACGAACTTCAAATTCTTTATAGTTATCTTCAGCCCATTGAACGTCTGTTTCAGGTTCGTCTCAAATTTGGTTGTAATACCCTTAAAAGTGTTTTTGAATGTAGTAGTGAATCCTTTAAAGGTGTTCTTTATTGAGCCAAGGACTAATTTAAAGCTCCTGTCAACCACTTTATTCGTTTCCTGGAGCGTGGAAGTAACTACCTTTTGAACAGATTCTAACTTATTAGCAATATCAATATTGATATTATTTTCAACATTTACTTTTTGCTCTTTAGTGGTGTTTACCCTAATGTGCTGAATCACATTATTACCGGCATTTGCCACTGTCGATATTGATTTAGTAATTGCACTAGATGCAAGCTCAGCCTGTTTATTAAACAGATTAAGTGCAGTTACCGCCTTTCCTACTGAAATATTACCCGTCATCTTCTCCAAATGCTTTTACGATGGCATTAGCCATCACATATTCTTGTCTTTTGTCCAAATAATCCTGCAGCCATAGAGCCTCCCCCAACAGCTGATAAAATTCCTGATCAGTACACTGATACGGATCCTTTTTAAAGTAATACCGTATCAGTGCGCCTGCCTTTAATAATTCGTCCTCTCCTTCCTCTTCTGAGATGAGAAAAGGATCTAAATCTTTTTTGCTTTTGCCTCTTTGGGCTGTGTGAGTTCGGCAAATGCAGTAATTACTGAAAGCTTTAGATCATCGTCTTGCTCTACTTCCTGATCTCCTCCCAGGTAACAATTCTTAAAAAGCACTTCAAGCGCTTTAAACTCGTCTGCCTTAGAAGTTTGCAATACTGCTGCTCTTGTAGACATTGTTGGTTTTCTGAAGTAGGCAAACCTCGCCTCACCTTCATCATTTTCTCCTTCTACTTTAATCAGATTGCCATATTTGTTTTTCCAGGCATGTAGCTGACTTTCAGTTATGTTACCATCGAGTACTTTACCCTGGCCATTTTCTACTACTGCTTCCATGATTATCTACTTATTTTTTATTCTTTTAATGATCTTAATTAATTCCACTCGATGTGTGACACAATCAGTTCAAGCTGAACTTCTATTTTAGTATCACCCTGCTTGACATCTCTTTTGTTGCTTTTGAATTCGCAATTCCTGATGACGTGTGTGACCACATCATTGCTATCATCCAGGTAGCTGACTTTGATATCGAAAAGAGGTACATCCTGAATTCGTTTTCCTTTCGGCAAAGCCTGCTGAATCGCCTCCACCTCATAATTGTAAAGTGTTACGGAAGCTTTAGCCTCATACTTTCCTCTTCCTCTGAAAACAGGCATATCACCTGCTCCGTAATGGTTTTCTTTTACTTGTGAATCATCGTAACTGATAGCTGTAATGCCTGTAACAATTCTGTCAAGAATATTAACCTCTATTGAAGACCAGCTATGTCTTTGTCCGTTCACTAATGGTAAGTGTTGCATTTTATCTTTTAGTTTTTTAATTATCCGTTTATTCCAAATGGGTTTTTGAATCCAAGATCTACTACAATCCTTCTGGCTGTACCGGTAGGAACGATTTCAATCTTCACTGTCAAAACACTGCTTGAAAGTATGTTTTGCAGAGGGTCTACAAAGACATCTACTTCTGAAGCTTCACCGTTAGATACCATCGTTTCAAGGGCAGATCTGCATAACGATTCATAGCCTTTTACCACTGAAGGTGCCAGCGTTCCGCTTTCCGGATCTACCAATACTGGAGAATTTACTTTAGGTAACAATGCTGCTCTGGCAAGCCTGGAAGCTTTGTGAATAGTTCTGTTGCTTTCTATAAAAGTAAAATCAGAAGTTGGATCAGTACAGGTATGACTATCATTAAAGTAAACACCGGATATTCCTACGTGACTCTTTGCGAAAATATATTTTCCTTCATCAAGTGTTTTCTGATCACCTTCAGTATTTAATTTGGTGCCACCAACAAATCCCACTGAGCGAAACCCTTCTCCTGTCAGGTTAAACTTCTCAATCCACGCGATATTCTCAGAAACTTTAGCGCTGGATACTGCTCCCAGTAGCACACCAACTGCAGCGCTGTTACTATAATTCGCATTCCCGGCTTTTTCTGCATCCATTGCTACTACTACCGATACATTTTCAGCATTGAAAGTATCCAGCTTTACAGGGGCCTTTGCAGCATCAAAACCCTTGCCTTCTAAAATCATTTCAAAAGGTCTGTTATCACTAAATGCCTTTTCTGTGACGGTCTTTGCTGCTGCCAAAGCATTTGTCACCTGATCGAAGTATTTTGGAGTTTTAGGCTGTGGATCATCTGCTCCTTTGAAGATTACGCCTATCTGGCGGATATCTCCGTTAGCACTTAATTGCATCGCTTCCGCTTCTTTCACCAGGTTAGTAAAAGTGGTAATTGCTGAATTCTTATAAATCAGCAAATCTCCGGAAGGGTTCATTCTAAAGAACTGAGATATCTGGTAGAATGCAGATTCTCCATCTACATCATATGATTCGCTTATACCAAGTGCTTTAGCATCGTCAATTGACGCCAGACGGTATAACTTCTTATCTTCCAAAAGGTTGACGCCATCTACTGTAACGTTAGCACCGTTAAATAACAACCCGGATATCATGTCCTGGCTGGGAGTTCTTCTTCCCAGTCCACCTGACTGCTTGTTAATGACTACATCGTTGAATAGTACACCCATAATGTTTGTGATTATTTTTATTTATTTGGTTTTCTTTTTAATGTGATTTTAATGCTCAGTCCTTATCGGAATTCACATCGATACTGTACTTAATAGACTGATCTATAATTTTTGATTTCGAAGGATCTTCAAGAGGTAAGTATTCAGCCAGATCGATCCCATCCCTCCCCAGCTCTTCGCTAATTTGTTGCTGCTTCTGTTCTTCCTGTAAATCAGTAATACTAAAAGCGTTATCAGTGAGCATCGTATATTTCTTCCTGTGAGCGTTTTCTACCAACGTGGTAGCATAACAGATTTCCCAGATAAAATAATTATTCTTTTCCCAGGGATAATCCTCTACAGTACATTGCCTTTCACTGATCTTTTGTGTGGAATTTGGGATCAAATTGCTTGCAACGGTACCATTAGCAATATCTTGCTGATTTTGAGCAATCTCTTCAGCTGTAGGATGTTTCAATATTGCTACATCTACCAGATTTGCCTTTTCCAGGATATTTTGATATCGGTGATTTACATTTGGTTCATCCACGATATAAACACTGAATAACACAGATGCTTTATAGACTCTTTCTGAAGAAGTCTGCCAGTTTACATCTTTGTATTTGAACATGATTAGTGGAAAACTGACTTCCTCAGGAGCATTAAATACCCTATCAGTATAAAGAGACATTTTAGGATACTTGTGATCTGATTCTTTAAAAGTCTTCTTTACCTGATTTTTTACCTGTTCATAAAAATCTAATAGGACCATTTTATTCCATACTAAAGTTTAACAAATGATTAAAATGCGATCTACTGGTCTTTATCGAGCCAGATTTGTCGTTTTATTTTCAGTCAAGCTGGTAGGTAGCTGAAATAGTTTTTTAATCTGATTGTATTACAAAGCTACCGGAAGCGTAAGGGCTCATCAAGTCCCCTAATTTGGTATTTTATCAAAAAAAGAAGTTCCTCCTCAATAGCTGAAATAGCGAATTTCTCCACTCTCCGATAGTTCCTCCTTTAATAAATCAGAAATTTCCTGACAAATTTTCTCCATTCTGATTCTGCAATACGGTAGATAATGTTAGACGGCCTGATTCATTTTAAAAATCAGCAGATGAAAACAAATTATGTAAAACCGACAACCAATTACGAAAATGAATTTAATTCAGAAATTTAAAGAGCACAGGGATAACTTGGACCAGCTTACCGACACACTACCGTACGTCATTCATGTTCACGATATCCAAAACTTACAATTGAAATACGTTAGCCCGAATTTCAAAAACGCCTACGTAGAATTTGTAAGTGAAGACCTATCTACATTATATACTGATAGCTTAACCCACGTGCATCCTAATGATCAATTAAAAGTCAAAGAAACATATTTGCACTATATCAGGAACGCAAAGCAATTTGGTAGTATTAACTTTTTACAAAGGATGAGATTTGGTGCCAAACCGGATCAGGTATTTTTCACAACCTCTATTATGGTCCGGGAGACGAATGAACTTCTTGATATTAGTACACCGCTCAGTAACAATGAATTCATCAGTAAAAATGCTCTTTGTCAATCTGAGAATATTTGGAAATACAGCCTGCTAAGAGAAAAGGAAAAGCAATTGATTCAACTGCTGATACAAAGTAAGTCATTAAAAGAGATCGCCAGGCAGCTTGACATCACCTACAATACCGTCAAAACATATAAGAAAAAAATCTATAAAAAACTTGACATCCATTCCTTAAATGAATTATTCGATTTTGTAAAATCTAATAACTTAAACTAGTTATGTTATGCATACCAAATTAAACGAACAGGCACAGTTACCAGTGCGCACATACTATCAAAGCATCAACTACCACAGTGTTCAGGCGACACACATCATCTTTCAACATCATCATTGCCTCAAAAGCCTGAAATGTACTTTTTTAGATGATTCTGCCAGGTCGATTCTGAATATTCATAGTCCGGACAATCATTCTCTGCAAGATTTTATCAGAGAAGAAGACTGGACAAAAGTTAGGGATCAAATCAGTTATTTTGAATACCAGAATAATCACCTGAATATCCTGACGTTCTTCTACCATTTGAAGACCAGAGGAAACACTGACAGCAGCCCGGTGGTGGCTACTACTGCGGAATTTGACAAGAAACAATCACAACTAAAATGTTGCTCTATGTTAATCAGTCAAAAAGAAATTGGTGTTAACCGATCAGATGATATTTTCTCAGAAAAACAAGAACAGAAAACTGCTGATGTCGCTTTAAAAAAACTAACCTCCAGAGAAAAGGAAATATGTCAGCTTTTAATGGAGGGTAAAATAGTTAAAGAAATTGCAGATCAGCTCAGCAGATCATCGAGGACCATTGAACAACATAAAAAAAACATATACAAGAAATTAGGCATCAACAACCTGAATGGTTTGTACAAGTTATCCTATTTCACTGATATGAACAGAACCGATTAATTCCCAACTCCAAAGAATTGTCATGGATTGTTTCGAAAACCAGCTGTACATCAGATGGAATAAACCTCGATGATATTTTGGAGAACTAAAAGCTATCATCAGATCATTTAGCTATAAGGCATCATTCGATTTTGGATGATGCCTTTTTTGTTTCCAGATCATTTATTTGGAAGAAATTAGTTTGAAAGCAACTTTTTCACATACTTAATCGTATTAGGTATATTACCTAACAGTATTAAGTATGATTTCAAAAGAAATGGTTGGTGCTTCTACAGTATCTATTATCCTTTCCATTTTGATGGAAGGGGAAGATTACGGATATGAAATTATCAGGAAAGTAAAAGACTACTCCGGCGGGAAACTGGAATGGAGTGAGCCTATGCTTTATCCTGTTCTTCACAGACTTGAAAAAAACAATTTCATTAGCTCTCAATGGCGTATTCTTGAAAATGGCCGTAAGAGAAAGTACTATAAAATAACTACTGAAGGTCAGGAATTGCTCCGTTCAAAAAAGGAAGAATGGACTGATATGATTTTGATGCTTGCTAAAATGTGGAATCTAGACTGGAAATTATCATGAGGTTTGATCTGGAAAAAGCAATAAAACAATGGAGATCCCAGCTAAGAAAATTCAAAGGTTTTGAGGATGCTGATATCGAAGAGCTCGAAGATCATTTAAGAAGTAAAATCGAAGAATTTAATAACCAGGGCAAGACTGATCAGGAAGCGTTCGAAATGATCATTTCTGCTGATTACGGTGATTTGCAAAAGCTTTCCTCTTCCTACTATCAGGAAAGGGTCGTATCGCTATCGCCGTGGCTACTACTTAATTATCTTAAAATCGGCTGGAGATCAATCAGAACAACTAAACTGTATTTCTTTATCAACCTGTTTGGTTTAGTCATTGGGCTGATCAGTTTTTTCTATATCACTGCGTATCTAAACAATGAATTGAATTACGACAATTTCCATGAAAACGGGAATCAGATTTACAGAGTAAACAACCTCTTTGACCGGGCTTCAGGAAAAATCTACTACCCGTTAATTCCTCCCGCATTTGGTCCAGCTATCAAAGATAATTTTTCAGAAGTGGAGTATGCAGCCAGGATGAGATATGCTTATAACGTGTTGATGCAACACGAAGACAAGTCTTTTTATGAAGACAGGGTATTTTTCGCCGAGCCCGATTACCTCAAAATGCATTCCTTCGAATGGTTGCAGGGAGATGAACAATCAGCATTGAAAAAGCTCAACACAATTATCTTGACCAAAAGCACAGCTGTTAAGTATTTTGGAGATTCGAACCCAATAGGTAAAGTAATCAGCTACGATGGAGAACTAAACCTTACCGTCGTAGGAATCATTGCTGATATCCCTGAAAAGTCACACATTACCTTCGATTTCCTCATTTCATTCGAGTCTTTCAAGCCCGGACCAGGTTCACTGGAACCAATGACCAGTTGGAAATGGGTTGGCTTTCTAACTTACATTCAGCTGAAACCAAATAGCAACATTCCGTTGCTCGAAGAAAAACTTGCAGACCTCTTTTCTCAAAACAATAATTCGAAAGTTAACAAAGGGGTTAAAATTGAGCTTCAGTCTCTTCCGGATATTTATCTTACTTCATCCCATTTGAGCAACCCGCAAGGTGGCCTGTTTAAAACAAATAATCAAAAAAACCTTGTAAGCCTTGGAATTATCGCATTACTAATATTGGCTATCTCCTTTTTCAATTACTTCAACATAACAGCTGCATTGATCAGAACCCGCTCTAAAGAGTTTGGTATCAGAAGGCTATTTGGCTCCACCAGAAAAAAAGTATTTACCCAGATGGCAATGGAAACTTTACTGGTATCAGGGCTTTCTACAATGGTGGGATGGGTTTCGCTATTCATTTTTTCACAATATGATTTAATCATTTTAAATCAAGAAAACGTTACTGTACTGCTAATTGCCTCTGCGATTATCATTACAATTTTTACATTGCTGAGCAGTGTTCTTTTCGGAGGAATTTTTTCAGCTTATCCCATCATGTCTTTATTGAGCGGCAAAGCGCTCAGTTCTGCCAGGGGGAGATTTTCCTTTGGAAAAATAGTACTGCTGTTTCAGTTCGGAATTTCTGCCTCGTTGGTACTGATCAGCCTGATAGTGATTAATCAACTTAATTACTTTTCTCAGAAAGAACTTGGATATCAAAGTGATGGCGTGCTTGTATCCAAATTCAGAAGCATTGAAATGCACAATAGAAAGGATGTCTTCAGCGAAGCACTTTTGAAAAATTCCGCCGTTAGTGCGGTTAGTTTCGGACCGTCATTAGATGGGAGCAGCAGTGGAAACCCGCTCAGACTAAATGAATGGCCAGAAGATGAAGTGATTCAAACTCTGATAGTGAAAATCTTTGAAGACCCCGATAATTTCATAGGTAACATCGCCTGTGAATTGGACTTTGTGATGAAGCGGGTCTTCAAAGATTTTCACTATCAGAGTTTACATCATGAAATCGGGCCACTGGCTCTTAAAATCTGGTTAGGTCCTCCCAGAAATGTATTGATCAGATATGAATCAGAAAATATTATTGAAACGTTAAACAGCATAGAAAACACATGGGAGAACGTCTTTGCTGATAATGCATTCCCCTTTGATTATCAGCTATTAGATGACCAAATATCAGCCATGTATGCGAGAGAAAAGGAATTTTCAATGCTACTCAAAATATTTACAAGCCTCACAATTTTCATTGCGGTCCTCGGTCTGTTTGGTCTTTCCTCTATCAATATTCATCAAAAGACCAAACCAATCGCTATCAGGCGGGTTTTGGGTGCAGAAATTCTTCAAATAGGCAGTTTTGTCAGTAAAAAGTACTTGTTAATAGCATCACTTGGAATTGCCATTTCATTGCCTGTTTCCTACTTTATTGCAATTGAATGGCTGAACAATTATGCCTATCGAATCAGTTTGGACGGGCGATTTTCAGTAATAACCATAGCAGTAGTTTTAGGAATAACAATCCTGACACTAGGATTTCAAATTTATAAAGTCATGACTGTAAATCCGGCTAAAATTCTGAAAGATGAATAGCTATCGGTATCGTTAAATTGTCCCGTTAATATGCTATATTTAATATCAAAACTGGCAAACCCGATGAATTTAAAGAGATTTTTGATTGGCATATTTATTCCCGGACTGATGATTTTATCAGCATGTGGCGGAGATGATGAATCACCTGCAGATGAGGGACTTGCGCCCGAGAAATTAATAAGTGCAGACCTGGTTTCTTCCACGCCTGCCTCAACACTTCAGCTGGCGCTGAATTTCGCAAATATCAATCTATCGCCTCAAACTTTTCAATATGATATCGACCTGTACAGGATTAATTATAAAACGAACTATCAGGGCGAAGAAATTACCGCATCCGGGTTGATCGCGATTCCCAAAACAAGCGATCCCCTTGATGTCATAAGCGTTCAACATGGAACGATCGGCGCTGACAGTGAAGCACCTTCTAACCTTCCCGCCACCGATTCATTTCTGTTTTTACTTCAAGCTGTCGCCAGTACTGGTTTTGTCGCCATTGCACCGGATTTTATTGGTTTCGGAAGTTCATCAGAAATCGTTCATCCCTATTATGTGGAACAGTTGACAGCTACCGCTATCCTTGACAACATTACCGCAGGACTGGAATTTTCAGATCAGTTGGAGTTGAATGTCAATCAGCAGTTGTTTCTGGCAGGCTACTCGCAAGGTGGTTATGCGACCATGGCCACTCATAAATACATTGAAGAAAATAACCTGACAGTATTCGGGCTTGTTGCTTCTTTTCCGGCCTCAGGAGGTTATGATCTGAAGGGTTTTCAGGAAATAATCTTTGACTTAGATACCTATCATCAACCGTTTTACCTGGCTTACATTTCCTACGCTTATCAAACGGCATTTGAATTTGAGCAGCCACTAAGCTTATTATTCAATGAACCTTTTGCTTCTGAAATTCCATCCCTGTTCGATGGTTCTAACACTGGAGACCAGATCAACGACCGATTAAGCGACGATTTATCTGTCTTGTTAAATCCGGGATTCCTCAATGGGATAGATTCCGATGCAGATTATCAGTTTATGGCAAATGCATTGGTAGATAATAGCCTGCTGGACTGGACACCTACTATCCCCATGTATATGTATCACGGAGATGCAGATATCACGGTGCCTTATCAAACTTCGGTGAGCACATACAATCGGCTGCTGGAAAATGGAGCATCTACAGATGTCGTTTCCTTCACGAATTTAGAAGGGAGAAATCATACAACAGGACTCACTCCTTATATTGAAGCATTTGTCCCAATTATGCTTGATTTAAAATGATTATTTGATCTTCATTCTCTCGAAAGGTACTGATTCATCAAAAAGCTTACGGTAGGTGTGATGGGTTTTACCAATTTCACCGCCCACCTGTTTTACCACAAGAATCATTTTTCTATTGAAGTCGCCAATCCAGTTCATCTCCAGAATTGGATACCTTTTGTAGTCTCTTTGAACCATTTCAGCAGTGGCCATTACCAATGCTCCATCGAGACCTTTACCTTGATGTTCAGGCGCCACCCCAAAGACTAATCCCAGCATCTTTTTATTGGTTTTTCGCCACTTGTGCCAAACAAACTTTAGCTTTCCAATCAAATCAAGTTTACCGTTGACATGCTTAAATATCTGATTCACCTCTGGTAAATTGATATAAAATGCGACAGGCTCACCTTTGTAGTAAGCAAACCAGATGATCTTTTCATCTATGATGGGCTTCATCTGTCTCATGACTGCTTTCGATTGCTCTTTGGAAAGTTCTGCAACACCGTCGTGATTGGCCCAGGCTTTATTATAAACCTGTCTGAAATCTTCCGTGTATTTAGGAAGGTTTTTGAGCTTCATATGCTCAAAAGTATAATCTTCGTCCTTGTTGAGAATATCAGCTTTTTGCTGAATCCTCGGATGAAAGGGGTCGAAGGTATTTCTGATAAAAGTGTATTGTTTAAAGTAAACCTGAAAACCATAGTTTTCGAAAAGCTCCTGATAATATGGGAAGTTGTAATTGCATTGATAATTTGGCTCTATATCAAATCCATCAACAAGACACCCCCACCACTTGTCTCTGTCCCCGAAATTAACCGGACCATCCATCGCCTCTATGCCTCTGTCTTCCAACCATTTTTTAGCTGTATCAAATAATGTATTGGCCGCTCTCTGATCATTGATACATTCGAAAAAACCGACTCCTCCGGTAGGTTGGTCGTTGTCTTTAAGTTTGATCTTTTCATTGATAAAGGCAGCGATTCTTCCAATAGTGTTTCCATTGCTATCACGGAGTATCCATCGGATGCATTCCCCGTTTTTGAAAGTCTTGTTCTTTTCAGGGTCAAAAACGGCTTCAATGTCTTTATCCAGCGGGCGAATCCAGGTAGGTGTCTTTTTATAGAGATCAACAGGGAATTTGATGAATTCTCTTTTCAATTTTTGATTGTCAACAACAATTATCTCCATAGAAATGCTTCACTTTAATCTCAATTCACAAAGACGAAAAAGTAATCTCAATACTTTTCCTTTACCGTTCTTCCTGTTTATGCTTTAAATTCACGAAGAACAGGGTTTAATTCGCAAGGATAAAGAAAAATAGCCGGACAGTCGATGAAGAAGCATATTTTTAATGTTATTATTGGTATTTGTTTAACCCTGATTCACCTTTCTGTAGTTGCTCAGCAGCAAATAGTCGTTTTAGACGAAGAAACTTCTAGACCAATTGGTGAAGTGTTAGTAACCTGGCAGGGCGGCCAATCGATTAGCGGCGACAATGGATTGATAGACCTTCCTGCAAATATTACCTCGATTGTGATTTCAAGGACGGGTTATTTCTCCACTGAGCTCACAACAGAGTCTGAATTTCCCAACAGAGTATTTCTCACACCAGACAACCTTTTTAATGAAATTGAAATAACCGCATATCCCTCGAACTCGAGAAGTCTAACTGCTCCCACATCCTATACACTCATCAGTAAAAACATTGTCTCTTCTGCGAATGAGTTGGATTTCAGCAATGTTTTAAACAATGTCCCCGGTTTGTTTATGCAAAACGGCACATTGGGAACTAACAGAATCACCATAAGAGGGATTGGTGCGAGGACCCCCTTTGGCACTAATAAAATCAGGGCTTATTTCAATGAAATACCTTTGACCGCCGGAGATGGAGAGACCTCCCTGGAAGACAATGAGTTAAGTACTATTGGTCTGATTGAGGTGATCAGAGGGCCATCGGCAACAGCTTATGGAGCGGGATTGGCAGGCCTTCTTAAATTATCCCCATCCGAAATAAAAGGAAATAGTTTTAGCAGTACCTATGGAATCGGGTCGTTTGGCTTAAGTCGTACCAGACAACAGTTGCAATTAACTACCGATCAGCATTCAATCAATGCGGCATATGCCACCACTTTCAGCGATGGTTACAGAGAAAACAATCAATACGACAGACAAAATCTACTGCTAAACTACCAATATAAGGGCAACCGTATACAGGTCGATTTCCTGGGAACCTTCATTGATGTTAAGTCATTTATCCCCAGTTCTCTCAATGAAACTGACTTCAATGAATCACCCCAATCTGCTGCTGGAAACTGGGCTGCAGTACGTGGATTTGAAGATTACACCAAAGGTTTGATGGGATTAACAGTTACGGCTGAGCTTAGCGACAATCAAAAGCTATCAGGAACGGTTTTCAACACTTTTAGAAACAACTACGAATTGAGACCCTTCGGCATTTTAACGGAAAACAGCGTTTTGTATGGCAGTCGGTGGAAATACAGTAATGAAATCAGCAGCTTGCTATCATTTGTGCTGGGAGGAGAATATTCGATCGAAAATTACGAAAACACTACGCTGGACCAGGAAGACAGGGTTCCAACGGATCTGACATCTTTCAACAACCAAAGGCGAAAGAATTTCAACTTATTTGCAGAAACACAATGGCAGGTTTCCAGAAGTTTCGAATTGATCGGAGGGCTAAATTTCAGTAGACTCAGCTATGATCTTACGGACCTGTTCAGAAGCAATGGAGATCAGTCCGGCAACTACGAATTTGATCCTATACTCTCTCCAAGACTCTTTGCGGGCTATCGGATCAATGAAAATCACCGCACGTACTTTCAGTTAAGTCACGGCTTTTCTGCCCCATCAGTAGAAGAAACCTTAACTCCCGACGGACTGATAAACAACGAAATTCAACCGGAAACGGGCTTGAATTACGAATTAGGGTTTAAAGGAAATTTTGGAGATTCCGGGTTTTCCTATGAAATCAATGGCTATCGCATGAATGTAAAAAATCTATTGGTAGCCCGCAGAACTGCCGAAGATCAGTTTATTGGTATCAATGCGGGCGAAACTTTGCACGAAGGATTGGAAATGGAGTTGAATTATCGATATGGTAAACCAGACAGGTTTCTGCTAAGACCATTTGTCAACCTGTCAATTACATCAGTTGAGTTTGTAGATTTCATTGATCTTGATGATGATTTTTCAGGCAACAGGCTTCCGGGTGTACCGGGATTCGTTGGCAATTTTGGTGTTTTTATTCAGGCAAGTAAGCATTTGAAATTTTCAACTATTTACAGATCCGTCGGTGAAATGTATCTACGTGATGATAATGTACTGAAAAGCCCAGGCTACTCTTTAGTCAATATCAAGGCAGATTATAGGATAGAGTTAGGTAAGTTTTTAATCAAGTTGGATGCAGGCATAAATAATCTGTTAGATACGGAATATGCGTCACAGATTTTGATTAATGCAGGAAGTTTTGGGGGAAGAGCCCCGAGATACTTTTACCCCGGGAATCCTCGAAACTATTTCACGAATGTTACTCTTCAATATGTTTTTTAGCCTGATATCAATTATTGATCGACTATTAGCTGTTTAAGCGTAAATGTATTGTTGCATTGCTTCAAAAAAGTCGTGTTTCCTTCTTTTTGAAATATCAACTTCAGAATCATCTTCCATTACCACATAAGTTCCCATATCGGTAACCACTTCTTTTACTTTACCGAGGTTGATGAGGTGAGAATGGTGACACCTAAAGAAGTTTTTTGGATTGAGCTGACTTTCTATCGATTTGAGGTTGTTTGATAAGGTATATACTTTGCCACAAACTGTGTAAACTCTGCAATAGCTTCCCTCTGCCTCTGCTCTTAGAATATTCTCAACTTTCACGAATATGCTACCAGTCTTAGATGGAATATTGATCATAGAAGGGAAAGTTTCTTTCTGATTTAGTTTGCTGATGGCCTGGGCCAACACATCAAGATCAACCGGGTTCGAAAATGATTTAAGTGATAATTTATCAAGCTTTTTTAAAGTATTCAAATCCTGTTTCATAATCCGTAAGCGTTTAAGTCCTTTGTTTGAAATCCCGAACCTTCCAATTGAAACAAGGGAATGCAGTTGCGTCAAAATGATAATAGTTCGGTTATGATAGTGTTCAGAAACAAAATGATTTGTTACCCAAAGTACCGATTTTTCTCAAAAAATATTTTCAGGACTACTTTTTTGACGATAGCAAACCTGATTAAATGCAGTGGTAATCAGCCATCAAAAGCCTGAAAGCATGAATTTGCATGTTGATGTAAAAAACTAACCGACATACCAGAAGTCCGATCCCGGTCACATCAGGGTTTATTTTGCACTCAATTCTTTTTGACGCTGGGCACGGTCATATACCAGCACGCCTTTGCTGTTCCACTCTCTGATGATGTAGGGCTCAAAACTTTCGTCGAATGGGTCTTCGGGATATTGAATTTCTCTTTTCTTGCGTTTACTCTGGTTATAGTATTCAATCCAGATACCTACCTTATGATCAAACTGATACTCTCCTTTTGCTGCGACCCTGCCATTTTCATAAAAGGCGAAAAAATTCCCCTCCTTTTCTCCCAGCTGAACAGGGATGATTTCTCGAAGTTTGGTGCGCTCCTTGTCATAGTAAACGACTTTAGATTGCTTAGGCCAGCCCTTATAATATTTCTCTTTGTCCTGCAGGATATCGTATCTGTTATATCGAACCCAGCGGCCATGCTTCATCCCCTTGTAAAAAATACCTTCTTCCAGAACCTGCTCGCCCAGCCTCTTCTGATAAGGCCCATGTAATAAAACTCCTTGTTCGGGATCAAATTTTCTCGAATTGAGAATTTTCTTCTTTTTAAAATGATACCAATAGATATCTCTCACATAAGGATTGACATCAACTGGTTTTTTCAGATATCGGAATTCTTCAAATCTGGTTCTGTTTCCCTGCCCTGTCCTGGCAAATCCTTTTTTCACTTTTAGCCCATAGAAAACGTTTCTTTTCATTTTCTTTTTCTTAGGCTTGATCAAATCATCTGCATTTTCCTCGTCAGCCTCAAGGTCTATCGTGAGTGGAGTATCGTAGTTGACCGTAAAAGGATCATCGTCATCCTGCGCAGAGGCAGCAAAAGCGATGAAAAGCAATGCAGATAAAATTTTGATCATTTTATTCATAATACGAATTTAACGAATCAAAATAATATTGCGTATACCTAAAGCTCAAAAAGGTATTTTTGCAAATACAAACATCGCATATTTTACTTTTGAGTGAAAGGTAATTGGTTGTACGAGTTAATTGAAATTTGAATTCGTACCCTAAAATAAAAGCCTTGACGTAACACCAAGGCTTTTCATATGTTCATATTTGGCTTTTACAACCAAACTTACTGCCTCTTAACTAATGTCTAAAAAGCAGTAGTCTCACTTAACTTTCAGTAAGGACAATTATCCGGATGGGTAGGATATGGAGATATAGGACAATAAGGTATTGTTGGTCTTGTACATTGGTTATTTCTAGTGAAATAGCTACCTGTTCCTCCCTTAATATTCTCAGTAGTTTCATCTAAATCATTTGTCACAAAACTCTGAATTTTAAGCTTTCGTAATTTTAACTTTTCGTTTTTCATAATCTTAAGTTTAATCTTGATTAAAAATGTATATCAATAAAGTAATACTAAACCGTTAAGTGTGACAGCAAATCCATAAAAATACCCTTTCAACCGCATTGTTTGCAATCAAGAGGGTTACAGAATCTATGTGATAAGGTATCTTTATTTAAAAAGCAACACTCCCTTAGATAAATTCCGACAATTCAGCAATTAGCTTCTAGCAATTTGCGGCTGTAAATGGTACTCCATTGCAAACCAAAGGACAACCAGTTGGGCTACTGGCACCATCGCCTCCGTTTACCTTCTGTTTTGTCTCATTAACCAATTTGGTTACAAAACTTTTTACCTCAATTTGTGACAGGTTTAACTTTTTATTTTTCATAATCGTTTTAGTTTAATCATTTAACATATTACAATCACAAAGTCATACAAAACCGTTATTTGTGACAGAAAAGCATAAAAAAACCCTTCCGACTTGTAAAATACAAAACCGAAAGGGTATATTTTTTGAAAGGAAAAGGTGATTATTTCACCAAATCAACACTTCTCTTGATAAACTCTGAGAGATCAGCACCTTTCAACATCCCTTGATGTAATAATGCTAACTCATAAGTATATTTTACGAGTGATTCTTTCTTCTCTTTACTCTTTGCTCTAAGTACTTTAGAAATTAGCTCATGATTGGCATTGACGGAAACAGTTACCTGATCCGGCATATCACCCATCATGAACATTCCTCCGCCACCACCCATAGCAGACATGTCTTTCATCCTTCTCATAAACTCAGGCAAAGTCACGATAACAGGTGCATCATCGGGAGACAGTGACTCCATTACAATGGTTGCGTTTTTGTTGTCGATTACCTCTTTGTAAAGCTCTTCCACTTTTTTAGTGTCACTTTCTGATAGTACGGACTCTTTCGTTTCGTCTTTTACGATGAGTTTATCCATTACATCAGAATCGACTCTTTTCAGGGTAAATTCTCCTTTTTGCTCCAGGTGATTAATGAAGTGTGCATCTATGACACTATCCAGTTTGATTACTTCATAAGATCTGGTTTTAGCCGCATCGATATAACCAAACTGCTGATCGACATCTGTGGTGTACAATACGACAATCTTACCATCCTTATCAGTTTGATTAGGAGCTATTTTCTCTTTGTACTCTTCTATGGTAGCGAATTCGCCATCGGTATTTTCAAGCAGTAAAAATTTCTTGGCTTTTTCATCAAACTTAGGCTCGCTGATCATTCCATATTTGACAAATACTCCTATGTCATTCCACTTCTGATTGTATCCTTCTCTGTCGTTCTTGAAAAGCTCGGCCAGTTTATCTGCTACTTTTTTAGTGATGTAAGTATTGATTTTCTTCACATTGCCATCAGCCTGAAGGAAGCTTCTGGAAACGTTCAAAGGAATGTCAGGTGAATCTATCACTCCGTGTAACAGCATCAGAAATTCAGGAACTACATCTTTTACCTCATCGGTAATGAAGACCTGACGAGAATAAAGCTGAATTTTATTCTTTTGCATTTCGATCTCCTTTTTCAACTTAGGGAAATACAAGATTCCTGTAAGATTGAAAGGATAATCTACATTGAGGTGAATCCAGAACAATGGCTCTTCAGAGAATGGATACAATTCTTTGTAAAAAGCCAGATAATCTTCATCCTTCAGCTCACTTGGAGATTTAGTCCAAAGGGGCGCTGTATTGTTGACAAAGTTGTCTTTTTTGACTGTCTTATATTTTGGCTTACCTTCCTCATCCTCACCATCAGGGATGCTTTCATCTTTCTGTCCAAATTTGATTGGAACAGGCATAAACTTGGAGTACTTATCGAGGATGCCCTGGATTCTTGCCTGATTCAGGAATTCTTCAGAATCTTCTGCAATGTGCAGGATGATATCGGTTCCTCTGTCTGCCTTATCAGCAGGAGAAATCTCGAATTCTGTGCTACCATCACAAATCCACCTGGCAGCTTCCGTTCCTTCCTGATAAGATTTAGTGACAATTTCTACCTTTTCAGCAACCATAAAAGCTGAATAAAAACCAAGACCAAAATGTCCGATGATTTGCTGCTCATCTCCTTTGTCTTTGTATTTTTCAACGAATTCCGTTGCACCGGAAAATGCAATCTGGTTGATATACTTTTTAATTTCATCAGCAGTCATACCAATACCTTTATCACCGATGGTGATGGTTTTTGCTGTTTCATCGAAGCTTACTTCTACAATTTCTTCCCCAACTTCTCCTGAATACTCGCCAAGAGATGCCAATCTTTTGATTTTCTGAGTAGCATCGATCGCGTTTGAAACCAGTTCTCTCAGGAATATTTCGTGGTCTGAATAAAGAAATTTCTTAATAATCGGAAAGATATTTTCCGTGTGAATTGAAATCGTACCTTTTTCTGACATTTTTTCTATCGTTAATTTAGTTTTATTACCGCTTGAGGTTTTGCAAAGTCCAAGCCAAAATAAATTTCTGCCAGATTGTCAGAATTATGTCTGCTTCACCAGTCAGATTTTAATTCTTCCGTGATTAATTAGAAATAATCAGTTAAATATTGTCACATTTCGTC
>JBCBHL010000126.1:0-18800 GCA_038525605.1 Bacteroidota bacterium | reverse complement strand
CTCCATCTACAGCAGCTCCTAGGTAGATGGAGATCGAATCACAACTGAAGAGATTAACAAAATTGAGGTGCAAATTTTCATTGAATTTGGAGGAAGTGTCACCAGCATTGAATTTACAGCTGAAAATGAGGTGTTTAATCTACAATTAATTGGAAATGATGAACCTGTACCTGATGTAAAACTAGCAAATCAAGAGATTGAATGAGTGAACTTGGATATTTAATAAAAACATTGGCTGGCAATCAGGATAACGAAAGTACATTTCCTGCAATAGTCGTCGATAATAAAGTGCCTGATAATCAAGGAAATTTCTTGATCTCAGCTATGATACTTGGCGATCGTACATCCTTTGAGGAAATCCAAGCCAGAATGAAGTCTGGGGAAGTGATGGGAGCTGAAACGGAAATAATTCATCAAATCCGACTTAGAGCTGCTATTAACAGCATCAATGAAGGAGTAATCTGCGTTCCTCGAATTGGCAGCTGGGTACTCGTATCAGTAATTGAAAATAATACTGCCAGAGCTTTTGTATCTCAATACTCGGAGGTAGACCAATTCATAATTCGCATGAGAAAACCTGATGCAGATGGTGAATTCTCTGATATCGTTGTAACACCCGAAAAGATGTCAATCAATTTCGGCGGTTTATTTAGCTCTACCATTACCAAAGAAGCCTTAAACATCAACTTCTTAAAGCCTATTGGCAATGAAGATGATCAGGATACTGATCAATCGGCATTAGCCTCGTTGGAAATGACGAAGCAAGCAATGAAACTGGCATTTTTCGATGACGATGAAAATATGCTTTCCAATGCTGCTATGACAGGGCAATCGATGGATTTTAAAGTAGTGGATGGTTGTGAAGCATCAATTGCCAAAAGCAGTGCTGTTGTGAGTACCAATGGTGACAAAAACATTATTAAAGTAGATGAAACGGAAGGAATCCAATTGAAAAGCGATAAGCTCATTAGCATTGAAGGTGATCAGGTGCTCATTAAAGCTACGAAGGATGTGACTGTTTCCGGAACAGATATCAACTTGGACCCTAGTTCATAAATTAAATAAATATGGCGTCAGTAAAAGATTTAATAGTAAATGGAGACTTGCTCAAATGTGATCAGGGCAAGTCAACAGGTGCTGAGATTGCTGTTACAAGTAATCAGAAAGTGAAAAGGAACGGTAAGGCAGTTGCCAATGCAGATGATGATACAGCAATTGTTAATATACCTGTTTTCGGAGAGTGTAAAATACTAACTGCCAGTGCTGGCACTTCTGTAACCTGCAGTCATCAGATAGAACAGTCGGATTGGGTAAATCAAAGCCCAAACGTAAAGGTAAAGACACATAAAGCATTACTCAAGTCCTCTAAGCTAAGCTGTTTAGTGGGAGGGTTCATTACTTATACAACCAAAACCTGAGAAATAATAATGATCGATTTTATATTATCAGATGACCTGGAATTTAGTACGGGGGATCTTAAAACCGGAGAAGTTAGTCAGCAGAATATAGCACATATTCTATTGTCACATAAAGGTGCCTATAAAGAACATCCTTTGTTGGGTGTCGGAATTGAAGATTATCTGAAAGGAAATACAATCATCAACCGATTGAGACTGGAGGCTGAAATAGAAAAGCAACTGATACACGACGGGTTCAATGTACAGATTATAGACTTAACCAATATCGAAAATATCATAATAGATGGGAACTACTAAACCGGAGCAGAACCAAAACATCCTGGATATTGCTCTACAGGAATATGGCACGATAGAAATGGTGTTTGAGCTCATGGAAGATAACAATATATATCATATTACATATAGCCTGTCAGTTTACTCAGATTTGAGTATCAACAGAGAGGCTTTGCAGAAAGATATTGCGACATTTTACAAGGAGGCTGGAGTTAAGCCAGCCACCGATGTTGGTGAAGAGGAATTAAAGTTGCTGCCAGAATAATCTGGAAAGCACAAACCGGAATAAAAATTAACTATTGAAAAAATTTAAACGGCAATGGCTCGAACCATAACAGAAATTCAACAGGAAATAGAAAGGAATAAAAACAGTTTTACAGAACTGAACGAACTTGATAATAGCTCCAAAGCTTCTATCTGGAGGTTGTGGACATTCATCACTGCATCAGCGATTTGGACACATGAAAAGATAGTGGAAAGGAATTCTTTGGTTTCTCGTCCACATACCTTAAGCTGGTACCGCGAACAGGCACTTAACTTTATCTATGGGCACCCGCTTAAATGGGAAGACGGTTTTTACCGGTTTGATACAACTAACCTGTCGGAGAGTGAAATCAATAATCGAAAGATCATTAAGTACTGTGCTGTGGGAGAGGTTGATCTGGAAACAATATTTTCAACTAACGATCAAACACAAACAAACCTGGATATTGACAGGGCAGTATCACAATACTTTCACAACCAGGTAGGAATAATCCTGATGAAAGTTGCAGGCGAAGATGCCAGCGGTAACATCGTCAGGATTCCAAATGGCAGTGGAGCTGACAATGCCAGAGATGAGTTGGGACCTTTTAAGGAATATATGAGAAGAATTAAAGATGCGGGGAATCAGATTCAGATCATTTCAATCGATGGAGATAAACTTAGTCTGACGCTGGATGTGTACGTAGATCCGTTGCAGATTTATATAAACCCAATCGATGTTCAACAATATCTGGATGGGGATCAGGCAGACCCGGACTATGTTTACGATGAAAACAATGGGGAGCTGATTGCCAATCCGGGTGTGAAACCAGCCGAAGAAGCAATATTTGAATATATGCGTTCGCTGGAATTTAACGGTGGTTTTGTAAAGGCATTTCTCATCGACAATATTCAAAAAGCAGATGGAGTAAGAATTCCGGTAATGAAGGATATGATGACAGGTGGCGCAGGTCAGGAATTAAAACAACTGGATGATGCAGTTGAGTTTTTCATTCCTCAGTCAGGTTACTTTGATATCAGTAAACTCAATATTGATATCAGATACATCCCATACACTTTTTACAGAAGTAGTATTAGATAAATAAAGGTGATCACGAAACATTTATTATGCAGATTTTGAATCAAAGGATGGGTCAATTTTTATATCTAATTCATAATTATGAATTCATAATTAATATCAGCTAATAAAATTTGACTGTTAAAACATCGAAAATCACTCAGTAAACAACTACATGTGATAATGTCTAATCTATCGATAGAAACTTTAAAAACTGACTCATGAAAAAATACATGTCTATTGAATGGAATAAAGCTTTACTTTGGCTTATTCCCCCCATTCTGAGAAGGTCGAAGCATATAATTTGGCTCAAGACCATGCTCTCTCCCATATTTAAAATCTATGACGATACGCTTTACAGAATGCAGCATACCGGGCAGATTATTTACCTGGAAAAAATGCTGAATGAGAGCTTTAATGCAGAAAGAAATTATGATCCAAACCTGACAGAAAATGAGAAGCGTGATAACCAGTTAATTTACATTGCAGAATCACTTAAACCGGATCTGCAACATATTTATCTAAATAGAGAGTATGATCTTGGTTATGAGCCTCCGATGGTCTATCGCAGGAATGAGGTGGATCCCTCCACCGGAAAGGCTATGTATTTGGTAGGGTTGAAAGACTACACGGAAATAAAATATGCGAATTTCAGAATCATGATACCAGAAACGCTAACAATTGATCTTGGCGACCTGGATGGGCTGGCTGCAGCGCAGAAAGTTCAGACACTTGTCAACGAGATCTATTTTGAAGATGATCCGGATCCGGCAAAAGCAGATTTACTACCGGTAGAAGTAAAAACACCAAAGTTCCATGAACTGATTAACTTCTATAAACTGGCGGGAAAGACTTATGAAACCTACAAGTATTAGCAGGTCACCAGGGAGGCAATCCAGCTCAGCTCTATAGATAAGTAAAGGCAACCGCGATGATAGCAATTATCGCATAATAAACAGGTAAGAAACTACATTACAAACTAGAAATTTAAAATGAAATATATTGATTTCACCCGTCCCGGTGGATTTCCTCTCGAACAGGAAACACTGTCCAGACTACAACAAGCTTATAAAGATGAGTTCTTCTCAGTCTTTAAGACCCATTTGGGAATTACTGATGATAAAAACTACCTGTTAGCTCATGCCACCAGCAATGAAAGAGGTTGGTTGATCATCGGAGGAGAATTGATTCCTGTTTCAGCATCAGACAATACAACAAATTTTGTCAGGGTGACGGAATTACGTGAGGCTTTAATTTTCCGTTCCGGCGTGCGGCATAAAGTATATATCAGTTACCAGGCTGAGTATGTTCCAGCCCTGGATGCAAATATTTCTGAATTGATCGAAGATGATCATGAAACCAAACAAATAAATTATTATTCACTGACTGATTTTGAGACGGTTACAAATGTTCCCGATCTTTCCAATATCTACCTTCCTCTTGACGGAAGTAGTGAAATGCAAGGCAATTTAAATCTGGGAGGGAATAGAATCAGTGCATTGGATGTGGATGATTCGGATGAAGCGATCATCAGATCTGGCCAGTTGTATTTTGGCAGTAAGGACAAAAGAGGAACCATTCATCCTGTAGATATACAAGGTAGAATGATGGTTGATGAAGGCGATACCCTGAGTATCAATCACAATGCGGATTGGACAGGTTTACAACTCAATGGAAACCTTCAATTAACAGGACTGGAAAACACACTAAGGAATGATTTGCATCCGGTTTTGATTGATCAAAATGGTCAGCTAACAAAAAGTACAGGTACATTTATCGGATATATACCGTTAGGTGTTATAGCGCTTTGGAACCGGGATGAACTACCTGCCGGATGGATACTCTGTGATGGTTACTTTGGCAGGATCATCAACGGTTATCCAATTCCCGATATGACGTCTCATTTTTTTGATGATGTCAGATACATCATGCACGTTGGGGATTTTAATATATACCCAACTGTAAATGCAGGAGCAGATGTTTATATTCAGGAATCTGATGCAAACGTAAATTTATTGGGAACAGCTGCTGATGAAGATGGTACCATTGTCAAGTATGAATGGACCTATGTTTCAGAACCTGCAGGACTGGCAGCGACTATCCATACCCCTGATCAGCCAGGTACTGCAGTGAGTAATATGCAGGCAGGAAACTACATTTTTCGCCTGATAGTTACGGATAATGAAGGCGCAACCTGGTTTGATGAGATGAGTGTACTTGTCAATAAACCACCTGTGGTAACCATTGGAGGTATTAGAGATTTAACCATTTTCAGTGGAACCACTCAGACGACCCTAACAGCCAATGCGACAGATCCTGAGGGGAAAACTTTGAGTTACCAGTGGTATGACAGTGCTAACAATGTCCGGTCAAATACTGCATCACTACTGGCATCAAATCTAGGGTTCGGGAATCACTATTTCAAGGTGGTGGTAACTGATCAATATGGTGGCACTGCTGAAAGTGCTGTAACAGTTAGGGTGATCAAAGATAAAAGACGTCCTGAGGTGGATTTGGGACTAAACAGAGAAATCACATTACCCACCAATTCAATTTATTTGGAAGGTTCTGTTGTTGATCTCAATAATGATGCACAAATCTATCTATGGCAGAAAATCAGCGGAGGGACGGCAAATATTCAAAGCCCCAATTCAATTGGAACAACCATTTCAGGATTGAATGAAGGAAATTATGTATTCAGACTGACTGCCACTGATAGCGACGGACTAGCTGGCAGTGCTGATATTTCGGTACTTGTAAAGCCGGTACCAAATGTTGCGCCTGTTTTGCAAAACATAACGATTGCAGATGTAATCAATAACCCGGCCAACCAGCAGGTGACCGCTATAGCAAGTGATGCGGATGCAGATGTTTTAACTTATACCTGGATAGTACCTTCCCAATTGCCGAATCCAGGAAATGTTAATTCTTTTCAGGCAAACAGATTGTTATTACCTGCGGGAAATCACAATATTTCAGTGTATGTGACTGATAGTAAGGGGGCCAGGTCTAATACTGTTACCCAAACACTTACCGTTTTTAAAATTACTGACAGGCCATCCACAATTCTTAGTTTTCCTAATTCGCTAGTTCACGAGGTGATCATCAGTGGACCTCCGAATACAGCCTTTACAGCCCCAAGACCAAGTGTGGGTGTGTCTTTATTGGGAATTGGTGCCTTGAGAGATAACGAAGCGTCCTTGAATATTAACTTGTCATCGTCTGAGGATAGGAACTCCAGTTTTGAGGTAACTTCCTTAAATGGTGCTGGCGAGCAGTCATTTACGTTTCAGCTTACGCCTACTCCGGGTTTCTTGGCTACAGCCAGATTTACGATTGCAGGTGATACGACTGAATTTGAAGGAACAGGATCAAGTGGTATAGATCCAGATCCTGATCCGGATGATCCTACGTGCTTTGATCTCAACTCAGAGGTTCCATTAGCTAATGGTCAGTCTAAGACATTGGCTGAAGTGGAGGTGGGTGATCAGTTGCTGTCATTGAATTTTCCAAACAGAGTAGATGCTTCAGAAGGAGACTACAATTTATGGGAAGGTAGTTTGCCCGATGCAACTAAGGACATAGTTACTGTCAAAAGAAAATCGACTTTTGTTTCTGATCACTATTATCACATAAAATACGGAGATCAATCCGTTATCAGAGTTACAGAAGGTCATCCATTGCTTGCAGGAAAAGCAAATACGAAAACAGTTAGCTGGGTTAAACCAAAAGACTTGTCGAAGGAGATGTATCTGGTGAACCATGAAGGTAAAACCGAACAAATCATCAGCATCAGAAGAATTAACAAGGAACTGGCAGTAGGTGTCCTTGACGTAGAGAGCATTGATAATTTCGTCATTGCAGGTATTGTAGTGCATAACGCAGAAATCACTCCCGGGGGAACTGGTTTCAACAGCATTGGTCCGGATGATACAATTAAAAAGTAGAAATGAAAACTATTGATTTTTCTAAAGCAGGAGGTTTCTTATTGGAGCAGGAGGCCTTTGAAATGATGCAAGATGCCTACCGAAAGGACTTTTTTGAAGCTTTTGCCAGACAGACCGGACTAAAAAGGGATCAAAAATATGTTGTACTGCAGGCAACTGCCACACAGCAGGGCTGGCTTTCTCTTGATGGTGAATTAGTTCCATTGGAACCGGCAGATCAGAAATTGCCATTTTTCAAAGTACATGAAATCACTAGTGCACTAAGGTTTGGATCAGGAATTAGTGAAAAAATATACAGAAGAAAGGTTGCTGAGTATGTTGCATCTATCCCTGATCCTTTACCTGCACCTGTCGAAACAGAGGAGGTGAGAGTAGTATCAGAGTATTATCCGATTGCTGAATTTGAAAGCGCTGTACATCTTCCTGATTTGCCAGACCTGCTGATGCCTGTTGATGGTAGTCGAACCATGAGTGGAATGTTGCGACTTGGAGGAAATAAAATTAGCAAGCTCGATGTTTCTGAACATGCTGAAAGTGTTATCAGAGCCGGAAAGCTTTTATTAGGAAGTTCCAGTCAGTTGGTTGGAGATAAACCCGGAATAGCGGTCTCAGATAATACCAATTCTTTGACTATCAATGAAGCATTTAAATGGTCTAAGATCACCTTAAACGGGAATTTGAACTTCAGTAGTATATCTGTAAATCCGGAGCAATATGATCATCCGCTTTTGATAGATCGCGATGGCAATATTTCAGGGGGAGACAGTAACTACTTTGGTGGTGTACCATTGGGGTTGATTCTGATATGGACAGCAATAGAAATACCATATGGATGGATATTATGCGATGGAAACGGTGGAGTTCAAATTAATGGAATTGAAATCCCTGATCTTACCAGTCGTTTTTTGGGTAATACCAGATACATTATTTATGTCAGAAGAACTAACAGGCCTCCTGAAAATCTAACAATATCCGGAGAGACAAATCTGATATATCAGGCTTCTGCTTCCGGGGCGGCTACTACGCTTTCTGCCACTGCACAGGATCCTGATAACGATCAGCTTACTTACACCTGGACAAGAGAATTCGGTGTTATTGACAACTGGCAGGACCAGCAGGGACCTGAATTACAACTTCAGGATTTGACTTACGGCAATTATGAATTCAGGGTAGAGGCAACTGATGAAGCAGGTCTTAGTATCAACCAGCGTGTTCAGCTTTCGGTAGCGTTACAACCAGAGATCACCCTTGCCAGAGATTTTCCCGGAGAGGTGACGCTGCTAGAGGGATACACAATAACTGCAAAAGGAATACCAAACGCCCCCGTCACTCTGCTGACAGAGATGGTTGAAAACACAGCCGGAGGATTGGTTTTTGTGGATATTTTGCAAGTTCCCGAAACTGGTATCGGAGAATTTCCTTTTACAATGGATTCATCCGGTGAACTGATTATTCTGATAGCTGTAGAAGCGACACTGGCAGGGGTTATCCGGGCGAACATGAAGCTTAAGCTGGGGAATGCTGTTAGTAACGAAGTAAGTGTGGTTGCCATTAACGAGCCCCTAATTTTTCCACCTAATGAAATAAATGATCTGCCACCGCAAGATCCTTTAGGAGACATTCTTCTACCTGGTGATTTGCCAGATGATCCAATTATAACGGAAGAATAGTCATTAATTAAAAAATGTAAGTCGAAGAAATATACGAATTCATGATCAGTTGACTGATGATGACAGATATCACTATGTGAAAAAGTGCAAGCACACAGACTACCAGCTATGGAAATTTTAATACCACAAATTATTAATTCATGAAACATATTAGACGATTTAAAGCAAAACTATGGTTAATAGTGCTGCTCTTATGCTTTGGGAGTCCCTGGCTAATGGCGCAGACTAATTTTACAGTTGAAACTGTTGTAGGAAACAGTGGTGGCAGGGTTCAGGTTCCTGTAATTGTGGATGATTTTAATCAGGTTGCAGGGTTTGAATTTCAAATTTCATATCCTTTCGATAAGGCAACCTTTTTAGAAATCAGTGAAACTCACCTAGGCCTTGGAGGGGGCGGAGAGTTATTCTATGATGATTTGGGAGGAGGCATTGTGGATGTACTATGGCTGGGGCCGCTTACGGGACCTGTGACCATTGGGGCAGGAGAAGTACTCTTTAACGTTGAGTTGGAAATTACCACAACTGAAAGTGTACCGATTCTGGTAAGTCTGGAAAACCTAATATTAGGTGATGAGTTAGGTCAGTCGATAGAAGCAACTACCACGGCTGGCAATGTACTGGTCAATTATTTATTAATTGATGCCGCAGATGTGATCGCAGGAGTTAATGGTATCGTAGATGTCCCTGTAACGGCCAAAAACTTTATCAATGTGGCTGGTCTCCAATTCGATGTAGACTTTGATGCAACAAAGGCAACTTTTGTCAGTATTGAAGACCCAAATAATGCGTTAACCGGATTTGGCTCTCAAAACTATTTCTCTCCTACACCCGGGAAACTGAAAGTTCTTTGGGATGAACCGGGATTGATTAATACAACAATCGATGATGACGAATTACTGTTTAATTTAAGATTTAGAGTAGCTGATAAGCCCTCTGATCCATTTCCAGTTTCGATTGATCAATTGTCGGTATTTGACAATCAACCGAAAACGATACTGAGTGCAGCAGATCCGGGAAGTATTACAATTCTGGATTTTGTAAATGTTTCCGGTAACATCAGCAATGAAAGTGGTGATGTTGTTCCGGGAGTTACAATCAATTTACTCAGTCTGTCTGACAGCCGGGATACGCTATCGGATGCAGCAGGTGACTTTAATTTTGAAGTTCTGCCAGGTAAAGATTACATAATTGAACCTGAAAAAGCCGGTAATATTATAAATGGTATCAACGTCGCTGATATCCTTTTTATCAGAAGGCATTTGCTAGGCGTCAATGTGTTTTCTTCACCATATAAAATCATCGCTGCTGATGTTGATCTTTCAAATCAGGTAGATGTTGCTGATATCATTGTATTGAGAAAGGTAATCCTTCAGATGCAGGATCAATTATCCAAAAACTGGAGATTTATCCCTTCGGATTATGTCTTTAGTGACAATGCTAATCCGTTTGTTGACGTGTTTCCTGAAAATAGAACATTGATCAACCTCAGTGATGCCAAGCCTGATCAGGACTTTATCGCTATTAAAGTGGGTGATGTGAATGATAACCATGATGTAAGTGCCAGAATCGCCAGCAATGCAACTGTCAAATTAGAGATTCCGGATAAAGCTACAATTGTAAATGGAGAGGTCAGAGTCCCTGTAAAAGTAGTATCAGGATATGCTGATATCATGGGTTGGCAATCAACATTTGATTTTGATCCTTCTGTTTTATCATTTAGTCACATAGAATCAGGTGCTATTAAAATCTCCGAATTTAACTCAGGAACCTCGCAGATAGCAGCTGGTAAACTATCGTTTGTATATGATCAGCCGGATTTGTTCAGTGATCATTTCTCTCAGGGAATGACCTTGTTTCACCTCGTTTTTGATGTTACCGGGAAAGAAGGGAGCGAAACCAGAATCTCGGCAGGACCTTCTCTGATTCCTCTTAAGGTATATAAAAGTGATTTGAGAGATGGAAATATGCTGGAAATAGCAGGAGGGAGCGTGTCTGTGAGTGGATTATCACTAGATGTTTTTCCAAACCCCGGAACGATTTTTAACATAAGCTTTCAAGTTCCTGAAAATGAGGAAGTGCAAATTAGAGCACTGGATATTAATGGTCAGGTGGTTTCCGATGAAAGCAAAAGCTTTGAAGAAGGTGCACATGTCATTAGTTATGATGCAAGTCAGCTGAAAGATGGAATCTATTTTATGGAAGCCATTGTCAATAATCAAAGATTTACAGAGAAGATAATAGTGAGAAAATGAGAAATACAGGATTAATTTTAGCATTGCTGGTGTGTTCCTTTTTGACAGTACCGGTAAGTGCCCAATTTGTACCATGGGGAGTGAGCCCTGTCAGTGGTCCGGCGACTATCAATGGTCTGGCTATGGAAACAAACGGCGAAACTTATGTTACAGGTCATTATAATTCAGGAATTACGTTTGAAGTCATATTACCGGGAACGGGTTTTTTCTTAGCCAAATATGATGACGATGGACAGCCAATATGGTCTCTTTCTGCCGGTTCCGGGAATGACAGAGGCCTTGACGTGGCTGTAGATAATAGCGGCAATAGTTTTACAGGTGGCTATTTCAGGGACGAGATTACTTTCGGGGCAGGAGGTAGTGCCACCACACTTAATACAACACTAAGGGCTGGTTTTCTTGTCAAGCATGACAATTCTGGTAATATGTTATGGGCAGTGAAAATCGGAGGAGGAAATAACAATGACCAGATTCAGAATGTGATAGTTGATGAGGCTGGGGACTGTTACGTCTCTGGTTTGGCAAATGATATTGGATATTTTGCAAAATACTCCGGGAGTACTGGGGCTTTATTGTGGTCGAGAACGGATCTGAGCCCGCCTGATATCAGCACGGATGGTGTCAATATTTATGTTGTTGGAGTTTTCAGAGGTTTACAATTGATAGACGGAATAGAGATAACGTCAGGAACGGCATTTACAAATATATATGTTGGTAAGATCAGTGGGGCAACTGGTCAGTTTACAAGAATTACAACGTCCGATATTCGTGTATCTGAGCAATTACGAATTGCCAGTGACCCCACTGGGAATGTTTATGTAGCAGGAGCCAGATACACCGAAAACTATGCCTTTGGAAGTGATCTGCAAACAGGGAATTTATTTGACGGAGGAAATCGTGAAAATGTTTTTATTGCGAAGTATGATGCTGGTGGAAATGAGCAGTGGGCAAGAGAAGCATTGGGCGTTGGTAACCCGGGACCAAGGTCATGGGACCTTGCAGCAAATGAATTTGGTGTATTTGCTATCGGTGATTTTATCACAAGGTTGGATTTTGGTGGAGGAAATTTAGTAGAAGCGCCAAGCACATCTGTAAGCCTGAGAAAGTCTTTTCTTGCGAGGTTTTCTACAGCCGGCGTTTTGGAATGGTTAAAGGTTGGTAGTGATATAGGGAGTGATGAAGCATACAGAGTTGCTGCTAATAATACGGGTAAAGTAAACATTGCCGGAAGAAGAGGTGGAAGAAGTCGATATGAATGTATCGATTTAAGTCCTTGTTCTTTATGCGGTTTCAGTGTCAGATACCTGGACGCAACTAACCCGTTGATAGGCCCAATACCACCAAATGCATCACAAAAACCAAATGTCAATCCGATTTCAGGGACAGTAAATGTCTGTCAGGGGCAATCAGGAGTTGCTTACTCAACCACCCCTATACCGGGGATTCCTAATTACACATGGACAGTGCCGGCAGGAGCTACTATTGTCAGTGGATCAAACACTGCAAATATCACTGTAGACTTTTCAGCGTCAGCAGTTGGGGGTGAAGTTACCGTGAAGGCAGTAAGCGCTACCTGCGAATCAGATCCTGAAACATTCAGGGTAAATGTTGGTAGTATCTCTAATGCAGCAACTGCCAGAATTTCCGGAGCGGCAAATGTGGTTCCCGGTCAAAAAAGTGTCGCATATTCTGCTATCAGTATCATTGGATCAACCTCTTACGATTGGACATTGCCAGGTGGAGTAACATTCGCTTCCGGATCAGGAACCAACAGTAGTTTCATCCTGGTAGATTTTTCCGAAACTGCAACTGATGGTGTTATCTCGGTAAAGGGTGTCAGCGCTTGTGGAGAAAGTTCCGTCGTTGACTTTAATGTGACAGTATCTTCATTGTCGATTAGCGGGACCATCAATACACCGGATAACGTGCCTGTTAATGCTGTAACTGTGACGTTGGATGATGGTTCGTCACAGCTTAATGAAACTACTCCGGCAGGCGGATCTTATCTGTTTGATAATCTGCAAGCTGTTAATTATACAGTCAGGCCTGCCAAAAACAATAATTTGAATAATGGTGTGAATGTGCTTGATTTCATACTCCTCAGAAGGCACGTATTAAGTACCCCGACGCTTACATCATACTTTCAGTTAATCGCAGCAGATATCGATAACTCAGGAGTAGTAGATTCCAACGACATATTGTTATTCGCAGATTTGCGATCCGGGAACCCAGTGTCTGAAAGTTGGCGCTTTGTTCCTGCCAATTATACGTTTCCAACAACATTTGATCCGGTAAATGTACCTGCATACCCTGATAGCAGAGGTTTTAATCCTTTGAATTCGGCGGAAGGTAATGTCGATTTCATTGGAGTGAAAATAGGGGATCTCAACGGAAGCAGTGATCCCGGTCAATGATTCATTCTGTAAAATCACTTTCTTTTAATTAAACTAGTTGTCCTTTAGAAAAATTAAAATGTGTTAAGCATAAACTGCAGGATGAAATAGTTAATCGACAGATGATTTTAAGCTGATAGAGTTTAGGCATTTTAGGTGCTCAAACTCTATATTTGTGCTCTGATTCTGTTGATAAACTATGAAAAGCGCAACCCTATTTATTTGCATCTCTTTTTTCGCCAATTGTTTACTAGCTCAGTCTGATCAATGTATCAAAAACATGACCAGGGCTAAAGCCTATATGGCAAGCGCAGATTCGATTATTGATTTAAGCCGTGATGGGGAAGCAGAGAGAAAAGAGCTGTTGAAAGCAATTGAAATTTTTGAAATATGTCAGTCAGATGATTACGCCGATTTGGTTAAAAGTAAATTGGTGCTTTCTTATTACTGGTCTGAGGATTTTGAGAATGCAGGTAAGATTCGTAAGGAATTGAACGTCGATAGTACTGAGCATTCGTCACCCACTGTTCTGACAGAAATTTACCTTAATTTATTCGATGGCTACACCAGGAAAGACAGTGGCCAGTTTCAAAAGTCATTGTTATTATTTGAATACGCACTGGAAAAACTTGACAGTCATTTACCTAATAATTTGAGAGAACGGAGTAAGGTATTAAATGCCTTGTTTTACGCAAATGTTGCTCTTGGCGAGTATGAAAAAGCCATTCCATACTTGGAAATGTCTGTCGCTTGCAAAAAAAAGATGTATGGCCCGGAAAATGCTGCTTTAGTAATTTCATACAGTAGCCTTGGAGGCATAAACACAGAGATGGGAGATTTCGAAAAAGCACTTAATTACTATGACAGTGCTTCAGTATTAGTAGAAAACCTGGACCTGGAAGACAGCGAGATAACCCAATCACTTTATTATAACATAGGTGCATTAAACTACCATCTGCAATCCTTTAGCAGATCTTTAGAGTATTTTCAAAAAGCATTAAACATCATTGAAAAGGATAACAGAATAAACTCGCTGGATTATGCTTATGTGATGATCAGTATGGGGAGTATTTACAGCTATCAGTTGGACTTTGATAAATCTCTTCAGTTTTACTTTGAAGCCGTAAAAGTATTGATAGACACCTACGGTGAACAGCACCTTGAAGTGGCAGCCACTTATAATAATATTGGCCTGACATACAGCGATAAGTCCGATTATGAAAAGTCAGTATTATACCTTCAAAAAGCACTTGACATCAATAGCAAAAACCTGGGTGAAATACACCCTGAAACAGCGGAGAACATTTACTCCTTAGCTGATGCATATAAAAATATGGGTAAAAAAGAAGAGGCTATCCTAAATTATGAAAAGTACCTTCAGGTACAGCATAAATTGCATGTGCCCGGAAGCCGATCATTGATTACAACCTACAATAATCTGGGGAATAGTTATTTGGATATTTCCCAGGAGCAATCAATTAGGTTTTTGAATGAGTCAATAAAAGCAAATTTAAAGGTCGATGATCCGGAACAGATCCCTTCGGAATTTTCACTGTCAGATGCTTACGATGCATTTGATTTGCTGGATGCCGTCCGTTATAAAGGACAATGCTACTTGCAGCTTTATGAAAAAAATCAGAGTCAGAAGTATCTCGAAATGGCTATCGATCAGTTTGATTTTAGCATTAAAATTACTGAGAAAGTGAGGCGCACTTTCCTAAACCAGGAGGATTTGGCTTTGTTCGAGCGAAACTCTCGCTATTACCTTGAATCTGCTGTGATGGCATCATCCAGGTCCTATCAGATTAGCCAAGATCCCAGATACATGGAGAAGTTATTTGGGTATATGGAACAGGCAAAGTCCCAGTTGTTGCTAATTAGTCAATCAGAACAGGTATCAAAAAAGAAATCGAATATTCCTGAGTCTATTCTGTCAAAAGAGTATGATTTTAAAGCTGCCTTGAATGATTTGGAATATGAGAAGCAGGAACTGCCTGATACTGTATCATCACTTGAAATAGATAAGAGAATCTTTGATTTGTCACGCAAATATGAAAGGTTTATTGGACAGCTTGAAAAAGATTACCCATCTTATCATCAGTTAAAATACCAGGAGCGAACTACTTCCCTTTTTGAGATCCAGCAAAACCTGAATCCTTCAGAAGCAATGATTTCCTATTTTCTGGGTGAAGTATCTTCATTGCTTATTTGTATCACAGAAGATACAACTGCTATCTACGATTTGCCGGAAAAAGAAATTGTTGAATCTGCAGTGGATGCCTATTACAACGTGATTCAAAATGAATCGAATATCAGCGATTTCCAAAAACAGAGCTATCAGCTATATCGATATCTGATTGAACCGGCAGAGAAAATATTGGCTGGGAAACAAAATTTGATCATTACCCACCCGTCATTACTGAGTGTCCCTTTTGAGGCAATTGTTAGTGAAGCCTTGCCAGAAAAACAGTTGAATTCAGCTGATTTTAGCAGTCTTTCTTACCTCATTAATCAATATAATATGAGTTACCATTATTCAGGTAGTTTGTGGAATCTGAAAAGGAATGAAGGGGAGAATACAGGTGAAGAAATTAGTTTAGTGGCATTGGCACCATTTAGTGAGGGTGCAGGTAAAGTTCTGAAAACAAGAAGCAATAATTACCCCTTACCGGAAAGTAAAGTGGAGGTCAATAAGTTGTATGAACTTTTTTCAGAGAAAGATTATTCCGCTATTGTCGGTTTTTCAAATAGTGCAGATCAGAGGCTTTTATTTGAAGGAGCTCAATCATCTTCGATTCTGCACATTGCTACTCACAGTGAAGTAGACTATCGCAACCAGAACCTTGCCAGAATCCACCTGGCTGAATGCCTTCATCAGGATGTAAATCATCGTAAATCCTGCATTTATCCTGCTGATATCTACACGATGAATATTAAATCGGATTTGGTTGTATTGAGCAGTTGTGATTCAGGTGCGGGAAAAGTTTGGAATAGCGAAGGAGTAATGTCCTTAGGAAGAGCTTTCCTCAATGCAGGCGCTAATAGTGTAATTTCATCGCTATGGGAAGCGGATGACGTCTTTAGCAGATTGCTGATGGTTGATTTTTATGAGACGTATTTAGGTGGCAATAGTTATAACAATGCCCTGAATAAGGCCAAAAGATCGATGATTAAAAACCAGGAGTGGAATCATCCAAAATATTGGAGCAATTTTATCTTAATCGGAAACTAGTAGTTGTAATCAAATGTCGCCTATGTGTTTCAAAACTTCAAAACTAATTTTCGATTATAAACCGACCAAGGGCTATTTGCTTCTTTCGGTTACCAATTAATAGTTTCATATTCCAATAATACAAACCATTTGAGTAATTGTGCTTAATAGTGACACTGTTATTTCCCGGTGCTATTTTCAAAATATCAGGATTTTTCTGAGTTTCAATGTTGAATATAGAAATTGCCAAAGTATCGGAAGAACTTCCCGTCCACTCAAATTTTAATGATTCACGCACAATCGCATCGATCTTGGGAGAAGTAATCGAGATTCCTCTCGAGCGAGCTTTTTGTATTTGGTTATCTAAGAGTGCTATGTACTGTGTTTCTATCTCATTTACCCTGTTAATAGGATTTTTTTCCTGAATTTTGGGTGTTTTATCAGGAACAACCGTTTCATCATCCTTGATATCAGTTGGCTGGCTTGTAGCAGAATCTTTTGCAGCTATATGAAGTGAATCTTTTGTTACTGGATCTACATTTAGCTGAACAGAATCTTTGTCTTTGAATTGATTACCTGAGTATGATATGCCCGGGTCTTTGTCATCGTTAAAGAAAACGAAAAAGCAAGTGGCAAGCAGCAAAGCAACGGAAGCGGCGATTAAGAAGGGCTTAATGCTAATGCTTTTCGGTTGAACTGTATCCTCATTTTTAGAGAAATAAGGATGAGGAGTCGTTACATCGTCCTCATTCACAAACTCATAGTACTCAAAGATTTTTAGTCTGCATTCTTCGCATTCACTCACATGATTAAGCAACTCTTCGGGTAGCAGGTCCGTCTTACCCAATTTAAGTCCGTCAACATATAATAGTATGGCAGTATCATTGAGATGACCGTCCTGAAATAAATCTAAAGAATCAATGGAAACACTCATTTTACGACAGATTAATTGATTTGGAAATGGTTGACGTTAAACTTTCGAAAGTGAAACTGCATTAAATTTCTGACGCTTTCTTTGTCATAAATGAACCTACCTGAGTTTAGGGCTTTGATGATTTCACTAATTCTATCATTGATCCATTTTCGCAGAGCATCTGCTGTAAGGCTCTTTTTCTCGGCCAGTTGAATCAAAGGTAAAATTTCCTGATAAATTTCTTTGTCTAGTTTTTCATAATACGGTACTCCAAATATCAGTAGTAAATCAATCGTCATTCCGTCACTGACAAATAAATAGTAGTTCTTCAAATCTTTATTTTCTAAACAAATTCTCGCGAACAGTTTTAAGAGAAGTATGAGTTTTGGCTTTTTGTCATGAAAAAGCTGAAAATATATTTCCAGCCTTTTGAGTTCGTTTATGATGAATTCGGTATTTTCAGTTGAGATACTTTCGGAACCGACAAAATCTATTGCTTGAACTTGCTCTGAAAACAATGACTTTTTTTGTTTTTCATTTTTCGCAATATCAAGTGCCTTCCGGTAAATACTCATTTCAATGTAAGGACCTAAAGAACCATAGGATGACTGAAAATTACGTTGTACATCAAATATTTTTTTCTGGATGAAAGCAATGTTCAATTCCTGGGTGAAATCTTCTTTTTCCTGCCTTTTTATTACTCCTTTACCAATAAGCCTGTTTAATACTTTTGAAATACTGTTCTGGAAATAATCTGAAGCGATTAGTTCTTTGGGGGCAGTTTTCAGTAAAAAACAAGCTTTTTCATTATCCATTAGAAGTTGATTCAGTGTTGAAGAGCAAATGCTATCAGTTAAAGGTGTAATTTTTAAAACAGCGTAAAGACGGCCTCAGCTTCAAAATTAGTTAATTTTGAAAATAAATGTGTTCTTAATCACCAGGAATAAAGTGTTAGAAGGCGTAAATAACCTGTTTTCGAGGTTTTGATGACATTCTAAACCAAAGCTAAGTTTGTCTATTGTTCACCACCTCAAATAACGTGGTATTGATCAAATAAGTATTCCGAAATGGTGTAAATAAAAGGTGTCATTCTATTTCGATTGACGCCTTATGTTAAAATAAACTGATCAGGAGCCTGTCGGACTTTAAACTCCCATTTTTATGTGAATTTTCTGATCTTCGGTACCTCTAGAAGAGGTTTTGGGTAATCGACTGATTCCTGGATTACTTCTTGTGCTATGATCTTTATAAAGTGGCCCTAATAAGTTAGCTCTGGTGTTTTTTATTATTCAATACACCATTTTGATGTCGATCTGCTCCGTTAAATGATATCATGCTACAAGATAAAGGTTTTGAAAAAGTGACCTGTTTGTTCGACAAGCTCTCAGTGGTCGTAAAAGAA
>JBCBHL010000125.1:0-18889 GCA_038525605.1 Bacteroidota bacterium | reverse complement strand
CAGCCACTAACTGAGTTATACCAAACCGGATTAACCAGACTTTGTACCTGTAATTAGGGATTCCGAATATAGTCTCCAGCATTTTCGAGTCATCATCATTTTGTATACCGTATGCTATCGGATAAAATATGATCAGGATTCCGGGAAATAATAAAAATCCAAACATAACAGACTCCCTGAAATCCGGGTCTCCCAAAATGGTAATGGTAATGATAAACCCAAAAAATGCCAATGCAGCCAACACAAAGTAAATGAACTTGTTGGCGAAGATCACTTTGATGTTATAAGTGATCAGCCTATAGATCAGTAACAAATTACTCTTCATGATTCTGTTTGTTTTTACTTTTCATTAGCCATAAGTAGGCGTCTTCAAGGTTTGCACTTACTCTTACTGCCTGCTCATCGGGTTGGGTTTCAGCAAGACATTTTACTTTGATATGATCGCCTTCTCTCACATGATGAACTATCAGGTAATCATCTTTTTTGTCTTCGAACTCTTCGGGAGTCATCGGAAATTCCCACACAATGTCCTTAGCAAGTTCTGCCATTGATGAGGGACTACCTTTGTACTCAATATTTCCTTTGATCAAGACAGCAAGGCTGTTACAGGAACTGGCAATGTCTTCAATAATGTGTGTGGAAAACACGACAATTCTCTCTCTGCTAAGCTCTACCAGCAGGTTTCTAAATCTGATTCGCTCAAGTGGGTCTAATCCGGCTGTTGGTTCATCTACTACCAGGATTTTAGGCAAATGAAGTAATATTTGAGCAATACCAATTCGTTGTTTCATACCACCTGAAAACGAGCCTATTTTCTTATGCTGATGGTCTTGCATATGGACTGCCTTCAGCACATATTGTACACGCTCTGCCCGCTCTTTCTTATTAGAGATTTTTCTCAATATCGCCTGGTAATCAAGAAACTGAAATGGTGTCATGTTTTCATATGTGCCGAATGCCTGGGGAAGATATCCAATCAGTCCCTGCAACTCTTCTCTCCGCTCATTGGTGTCATAATCGTTGATCCAGATTTTACCGTAACTCTGATCCAGTACACCGCAAAGGGTACGCATAAGGGTAGTTTTACCAGCACCATTAGGTCCCAATAATCCAAACATGCCCTGTTCTATTTCCAGGCTAACACCTGAAAGCGCTTTGAAAGGTTCTTTTTTCCTGCCGATGATTGGTAGAGAACTAATCGTCTTATAATAGAACCTTCTGATCTTTTTCAGTTTACCTTTTATGATGATCTCTCCCAGGGGCATAGCTGCCAGTTTTCGTGAACTGCTCACCATAATGAGGCCGAGAAACCAAAACACAATCAATACTACACCAAATGCTTTGATAGAAGAATCCTGGTACAAATAGGCCGAGCTAAAGACCGGAAATAGCCAGAATACCAGCTTGTAAATCCATCTGCCGAACTTCTTCCTTTTTTCACTGATCAATACATTGAAATCTCCGATGATTGACAATAACAAGCCATGTAAAAGAATCATGAAAAACAACTGCCAGAATGCTTTTTCAAGAAACATGTATATGAAATAGTATAAGAAAGCAATCAATGCCAGTTGCCAAATCAGGTTTTGTACTAATGATTTAGCAGATATGACTTCTTCACCTCTTTCATTGTATAACTGTCTGTTACCTTTCCATTCCCTAATCCAGCGTTTGTCTCTGCCATAAACCTTAGTAAGGTTTTGAATGACAATTCTCATTTTTTCACCTTCGGCAATCATTTTTGAATTTGCCTGTTTCAGGGAGGTCATGATAAAATACGTACCTCCCGGAACGAGAACGATGATCGAAAAGAAGCTGATCAACTGCCATAGCAGGCCATCTATTTGGTCATATACCAATGCACCTAGAATGACAATTAATAAAATCTGACCGACTTTGATCAATGTGCTGAGTCCTCTAAACCAACTCAGTGCGCTTTCCAGTCCGGCGCTCATTACGGGTATGTAAATCAGCGTTAAAATAGTGCTGAATGCCAGTCCTCCCATTACCGTGATAGCAAACGGCTGACCGATGCTTGCTACATATTCAGCATCTCCCAGCGCCAATGGCATCATTGCAACTATTGTCGTGATAGATGTAATGAGAATAGGTCGGATTCTCGCAATCCCACTGATCATCAATGACCGGTACTTGCTGTATCCTTGCTTTCTCAACATCCTTGAATAATCGACCAGAATAATACCATTATTAACAACCACTCCAATTAATATGAGTGTGCCTATCAGCGTATTGGTGTTTAACAATGAATTTCCAGTCAGCGTCAGTCCCAAAAAGGCACCAATAGCCGACAATGGAATGGTAAACATGATTACAACTGGTAGATATAAAGACTCAAAAACACCTGCCAGAATCATGAAAATAATGATAATCGCTGCGATGATCAGGAAGTAGAATTCGTCAAAAATTCCTTCGTCGTGAATGACCTCCGTGACGATCCCTGAAGGCATGTTGATACTCGCCACAATTTGATCAATTTCCAGTCTGGAGGCTTCCAGTAAAGATTCGGAATCGATGATTTCATCAATGAAATTGTAGGTGATTTCAATTTGCTTTTCCTGATCTTTTCGAATGATGCCACTTTCTCCAGTTGAATATATAACATTACCAAAGTCGTCCAATTCATGGGTTACACCGGAAGAGCTGGTCACAGGCATAGTCCTCAGATCCTTCATCCCTTTAGCTAATTCTTCCGCCTGATTTTGGGTTCTGATGGTAATCTCAAATTCCTCATTACCACTGATAAACCTGGAACCTGATGAAAAGGAAGGTTGGAAATCATTGAGTCCAGTAACAACGTTTTGTTGGGTGATGCCCAGTTCACTCATTCTTAACTGATCAAATATGATGTGTGCCTCCGGCCTCTGTGGACTGACATTCATCCTGCTGTTCCCAACTGATTGCAAATTGCTGACATAACCGTTTAAGTCGCTGGCAATGGCTTCCATTAAAGCAAAATCCTCGCCTTTGATCACAATCCTTTCTTTGGGTGTACCAATCCCGAGTAATCTTTCAAAATCTGCTGAAGGGTTAGGTCCCGATGGTTGTCCACCGGCCCGAGTTGCCTGCTCTTTTTCCATCGATACTTCGATATCTTTTTGAGCCTCTGCAATACTTTGTAGCTGACTTTTGATATCTATAAGAGATACAGTATCCTGTTCCTTGAAGTTTTCGATTAATTTGACAAGAATGGTGGATTCACCTTCTGACGTCTGACTTAAAACCTGATCAACCACGCCAATTTTCATCACAGTTTCTTCAATCTTTCGGACTCTGACATCAGTAGCATTCAGAGTAGAACCCTCTGGCATAGTAACGAATAGAGACATTTCGTCTGTGTCTACTTCGCTCAATGCAGATACACTCACGATCAAGCTGGCACCTATCGTGACGAAGAACAATATGACTCCTCCTATTATTGTTAGTGCAGGCCTTCTAAAACAAGATTTCAAAATGACCACATACATCTGAATCATTCTTTGCCTGATAGACGCATTTTTAATCAATGGTGCTTCAGTATCCCCTTTTTTATTGATGACAGAATGTGCCAGCATTGGAATCAGGACTAAAGCCACTACTAAAGAGACTGCCAAAGTAGAAATAATTGATACACTGATATTGTTGGCTATCAGCTTGATCAGGAAATTAGAAGAATAGGCGAAGGGCAGAAATACCGTAATGGTTGTGAGCGTTGATGCTAGAACAGACCACATTACTTCTTTGGTTCCCAGTACCACTGCTTCAGCAGGCGCTTTTTTAGCAGCGACATGCCGATAGATATTTTCTATAACCACCACGCTGTTGTCTAAAAGCATACCGATAGCCAGAGCCATACCGATCAATGTAAGACTGTTTACCGATACCTCATAAGCATAGAAGAAATTGAATGCTGTAAAAATGGAGATGGGAATGGCCAAGGCGATGCTCAATATGAATTTGATTCTTTTGAGAAAAACCCACAGCACAAAAATCGCAAAAAAGCCACCGAGAAGTGCCAGGTTTTTAATCTGATCGATGTTATTATTCATCAGATCAGCCTGGTTAGTCTGAACAATGATTTCGGTTCCCAGAGGTTTTAACTCCTCATTAATCTTCTCAATGGTCTGAACGGTTCGCTCTGCCAATGCGATGAGATTGGCCTGAGTATCCTTAGACAGCCTGATTGACACAGCGTCTTTACCATTGACCCTGCTGAGAGTACTTTGTTCTTTGACACCAAAAAACACATCAGCTACATCGATTAACAACAGTGGTCCTTTTTCTGATATGACAAGGCTCTGAATGTTTTTGATGTTTTCCAATTCGGCAGTCACATTGACGAATATCTTTTGACCATCTTTTTTCACCTGACCAACGAAAGCACTTTTATTAGAGTTTTGTGAAAGAACTCCGCTAATGGTATTGGGTGTAATGCCGTTGGCTTCACAGATAGCATCATTCATAATGATCTCCACCGTCTTTTGTCTGCCGCCAAAGACTTCCACTCCTCCGACACCGTCAACATTAGTGAGTTTATCTGTGATATACTGATCAGTAATATTTCGGACTCTATCCACTCCACCATTGCCTAGAACCTGCAATTCCATATAGTTATTGGTGAATTGCTCTGTGTCTATCTTCACTGTATTCACGATGAATTCCGGGGGAATTTCAGACTTAACAGCTCCAACCTTTTGCTCCAGTTTCAGGTAAGCATATTTGATGTTTGTTCCTCTTTCAAATGAAATGAGTATCGACCCTTGTTGGCTATTTGCGGTAGAAGAAATGCTTTCGATTCCTTCCATCGTGCTGATAGCGCCTTCCAGTGGAATAATCGCTTTGCTTTCCATGTACTTTGGATTTACCTCGGAGGTAGATCCAATCTGGACAATCAAAATCGGGAATTCGACATTGGGAAAAAGTTCGACGGGTAATTTTTTATAAGAAACATAACCCATCACCGAAAACCCGATGAACAACATCGATACCAGAACTTTCCGATGTATGATTGTATGAAGGATTCCTTTGCTACTCATGGCTCGCTTTTGTAGTTCCCGATCTGAAATTTCTCAAGCGTTGCATGCCCGACTCTATGGTTTCATAAAAACAAGGGATGATGACCAATGTCAAAAGGGTAGAAGTAACAAGTCCACCTATCACTGCAATGGCCATTGGCGCTCTCAGCGCTGCACTTTCTCCGAATCCAAATGTCAGAGGAAGTAATGCCAGTATAGTCGTAAGACTTGTCATAATGATGGGTCTGAAACGTTTCTGTCCGGCATTTAAAATGGCAGTTCTGATGTCGAGACCAATCTGTTTGTTTTTGTTAATGCTGTCAACCAGAATGATCGAATCATTTACGGCTATACCTGTCAACATAATGATGCCAATAAAAGCCATCATATTCAATGGCATTCCCAAAACAAAGAAGGAAACGAGCGCACCTACTCCTGCTAATGGAATGGTAAGTAGTATGGTAAATGGATGAACCAGTGATTCAAACTGGGATGCCAGAACCATGTAAACCAGTAACACTGACAGAATCAATGAAAAGGTTAAATTTTTCATGGCTTCCTGTCTTTTTAATTCCTGTCCAACGACATTGATTTTATACTGTGGCGGAACTGAAAGTTTGGTAAACTCTTTTCTGATAGACCCGATGATGTGGTCGTATGCCTTGTCTTGATTGATTCTGGCACTCACTGAAACCACTTTGCTTTGATTTTTCCGATAGATGGCGTTAGAAGCCATTTCAATGCTAATTGTGGCAATTTCACCCAATCGTAATTCTTGCGCACCTGACTGATTTGTGCCTCCCTGTGAAGCAGCTTTAATTTTCATGTTTTGTAAGGCGGACAGTGATATTTCAGGAATTTTAATTTGAATGTCCTGAACTTCACCGCTGCTTTCCAGTGTGCCTGCATTTTTTCCCTGCAATTGGTCTTTCATCTGTGTCAGCACATTGTCAATCGACAAATTGAATAAACCTGCTCTGTATTTGTCAATGTCCACTTTTATCTGTGGAACGCCATTATCAAGATTGGACAACGGCTCATAGATATCAGAGTTTTTACTCATGATCAGCATCACAGAGTCTGAAATCGGTCTGATAGCATTGATTTCAGATCCGGTAATGTCTATTACCAACGGCATTTCTTCATCTCCAAGGATGGAGTTAAGTGCACTTTCATCATTTGAAAATGAAGCTTTCAGTCCGGGAATTTTTTCAAAGTATTTGGACAATGCATCAGTAATTGCAGCGATCTCAAGAGAGGATTCTTTATCGAAAATCAATTTCAGACTTGCCATATTTTCTTCGTAGGTATTTTCATTATCGATACCAGACTGTCCCTGTTGCGCACCGATATGACTGTACACCTTGTCCAATTGTCCTTCGAAAAGACTGAATAACTGTTTTTCGATCTGATCTACTGTTTTCGAAGTTCTTTGTAAGGGCGTACCGTCGGTCAATTGTAGTTCCACCGATATTGCGCGCGTCTCAGATTGTGGCATGTATTCACTGCCTATCAGGTCTATTAGCTGATAGGATCCAAATACCATCAGAAAAGCGATGATGATGAAAACCCACCTGTATCCAAGCATTTTATCCAGCAAATTTCTGTACCAGACGTACTTCATTGGCTTAACTTCCTCCTGTGTTTTCGCATTTTTGAATATTCTTGAAAACAGCATGGGAATGGCCAGTACTGCCACTACCAATGATGATATGAGCGAAAAAGCAACTGTCAGCGCCTGGTCTTTGAAAAGTTCTCCCGATGGCCCCTGAAGATATACAATTGGTAAAAACACAATGATAGTGGTAAGCGTAGATGCCGTGATCGCACCACTAACTTCACTGGTTCCTTTGATAGCAGCATTGAGGACGCTAAGTCCTTCTTCCCGTTTTTTGAAGATGCTTTCAACAACTACAATGGCATTATCCACCAACATTCCTGCTCCAAGCGCGAGACCTCCTAGTGTCATCACATTCAGCGTGAGTCCGTTGAAATACATCAGGTTGAAAGTTGCAATGATTGATATCGGGATAGAGATACTGATGATCAGCGTAGTGCCGATTCTTCGGAGAAAAACAAATAATATCAACATGGCGAATAAGGCACCATACAACCCTGAGTCTTTTACCTCATCAATTGCTTCCTGGATAAATTTCCCCTGATTTTGAATGACAACAAACTCATATCCGGGTATCGATTTTTCCAGTTGCTCAAGTACCTCTGTCAATTCGTTGACAGCATTTACCGTGTTGTATTGGGTCTCTTTGTAAATGGATAATCCAAGACTCCTTTGTTGGTTTACTCTTACAATACTACTTGCTTCTTTATCCACTGTGGCGATTGTTGCCACTTCCTTCAATAGCACTGGTACCTGTTCTGATGTGCCGTTGTTTGTAGCGGTGGGGTTTCCAGGTTGAGTTGGAATTGCATTCTGAACGGTCGTATAGCCTACAACCAGGTTTCCGATATCATCCGGTCTTTCTATGATTCCCAGACCTTTGATGATATACTTTTTGCCTAACTCTTCGATGAAACCTCCTGAAACGTTGCGGTTGTAATTTTGGATTTTAGTGACCAGGTCATCAACTGTCAGTCCCAGAGAGGCAAGCAGGTTTGGGTCTGTTTCTATGACAACTTCTTTTTCCTGTTCTCCGGCTAGTCTTACCTCTGCCACACCGGGGAGTCTGATTAGTTCATTTCTGAAGTTTGTCTCAGCGATTTTTCTCAATGCATCAAAATCTGTAGCAGTTTTGCTGTAGATGCCCAGGATCATAATAGGAGAGGCGTTCGGATCAAACTGCGAAATGACAAATTCGTCTATTTCTTCATCGTTTGAAAAAGTAGAAAGTGCTTTTTGCAGATCGAGGAAGGCCTCATCCATGTCTTTGTCCCAATCGTATCTCACGGTTACTCTGGCATACCCTGTCTGACATACCGAGCTTACCTCTACTGCACCGTTTTGTCTAATGGCAACAGATTCGATATTCTCAACAAATTGCTTTTCTACCTCAGCAGGAGGTCTTATGCCCACTTTCATTTCGACAAACAAAGTGGGATTTTTAAGGTTTGGAAACAGTTCTATACCCAGTTTGTCGAATGAAATAGAACCCAGTAAAATTACTCCCAGTACCATCATCAGAATGGTGACAGGGTATTTTACCGCAAATGAAATTATATTTTTCACTATAGTAGGTTTAAACTGAGGATATTACTGAATCACATTCACTTTCGACTTATTTCTCAGAGTTTCAAACCCTGCTATGACCAGTCGGTCGTTTACTTTCAACCCACCTGTTACTTCTATCAGGTCTTGCGTTTCCAGTCCGGTGCTAATGGATTTTTCGGTAGCAATGCCATTCTCCACTGTAAACACCACCTTCATATTCTGTCTTGAAATAATGGTCTCCTTTGGTATCACAATGGTGTTGTCCCTTTTTTCAGCCAGTATCGCTGCTTTAACGAACATACCTGGTCTCAGACGAAGGTCTTTGTTTTCGATTACCAAAACACTCTGAAAGGTTCTGGTGTCAGGATCAATCACTGGAGATATCTGACTGATTTTTCCAAGCAATGTGTCTGCTGCAAGGTTGTAGTTCGTAATCAAGACCTGCTGTTCTTTATAAACTTCAGAAAGACTTTTTTCCGGCAGTTTGATATCCATCAACAGTCTGTCATATTTCATCATTTTAAAAAGTTCCTGGCCCTGATCTATTCTGATTCCCTGAGTGTAGTAGGGGAGTTGAACAATGATGCCATCGAAAGGTGCTCTTACATATAATTTTTCAAGCTGAATTTGCGTGTTTTCATAGGCGTATTTAGCATTGATGAAATCAATGGAAGCATTATTGAGTTCCGTGAGGGTAACGCCACCTTTTTCATAAAGCTTCTTTTGCTTATTTAAGTTATTCTCAGACAATTCAAGGTTTAGTTTTTTACTTTCAACTTGTAAGTTGTTTTCAAACTCCTTGTCTTGAATAGCTATTAACAATTGGCCTTTTTTTACAAAGTCGCCCAATGCGTAAGGTTTTCCAGTTTGTGAATTTGTTTTGAGCAAATAAATACCCGAAACATCAGATTTGATGGTGCCTTCTTTGGAGGAATACACCGTTCCAGTAGTTTCGATGTATCTGGAAATGGATTGGTTTTTTAAACTGTTGATAGAAACCGGAATTTTAATTTCCGTATCAATTGCTGACCTTTCATTGTCACAGCTGGAAAGAGTGACGAAAATCAGGAGAGAGAATAAGATTATTTTATAGTCTAAAGAAAGTTTCATCACTTATTTATCTAAAGGGTTATTGGAAAATAGTACGGGTTGTTGTTTTTCGAAATCATAGAGCGTTTGAATTTTCAGATTCAACAATTCTATCTTGTAATTGATCAGTGCTGTTGCCTGCTCACTTTTTTTGTCAGACAACTGATTCTGAAATTGATTTAGCTCGATACTGGTCAGGTCTCCGGAGCGGTATCTTTCCAGGTTTATTTCATAGGTGAGCTGAGCGTTTTTCAGGTTCTGTTCTGCAATTTCTATTTGCGTTTCAAGGTTTTGCAGGTTTCTATAGACTTTTCTGATATTGATGACAATGTTATTCTTTTCATTGTTCAGATCAATTTTTGCTACTTCCTGGTTAGCTGTAGATGCCGCAAGACGGGCTTTTTGTTCGCCCCAGTCCCACAAGGGTATGCTAAAGGATATGGAAACTCTCGGATTCTGTGTGGGAGAATCGTAGATATCAGTTACTTGTCTGTTGTCACCAAAAATACCCATCGACAAGGCGATCGAGCCTTTGAATTCATTCAATGCATTGGTTCGGATAATTTCAAACTGAGACCTCTCCACGTCTATTTCTCTCTGTCTCAGCTCCATTCTGTTTTCCAGTCCGAAGGCTATGGCCCTGTTGAGATCTACCTTTTGAGTAACAAAATCAATGTTGACGTCCACTTCTATTTCTTCAGTGAGGTCTATCCCCAACAGCATTTTGAAATCATCGGCAGCATTCTCCAGGTTCACCTCATTGTTTTGTAGGGTGGACCGGGAAGTAGCCAGATTAAGCTCAGCCTGATACAATTGTTCTTTGGCCAGCGCATCTGCTTCTACTTTGTTTTTGGTAATCTCATAACTTGTTTTCTGGTTTTCATATTCGTCTAGTGCTATCTGAACATTGTTCTGTGCCTGATAGAAATTATAAAACTGCTGCGTAACATTCCTTTCCAATGATAACAGTTGCATGGCATTACTCAACTGGGCATTTTCCAGATTCAGTTCTAATTCTCTTAACTGCAGTTTGGTACGGTTGTAGGTGAAGATCGGCTGATCCAGTTGAATGAATAAGTTGTTGCTGTACCTTTTGGTTCTAAGATCCGGATTATTGGCTGCATTTGCCTGAGCTTCACTGAAGTTATCCCGATAACCAAACCTGTTGTTAAGTGTGATTCTACCATCGGTCTGCACGATAGGCTGTGAAATGGATAAGTTGGCAAATGAATTGTAGTCCTCATTGGTGTTGAAGGTTGAGAAGAATTCGTTGAACTGCCTGCTTCTGTTAAAGTCGAATGGGGTAACATCCAATGCAAACCTGGATTTTAAACTGGCACGCTGAGCATCCAGACTCTTCCTGTTACTGACCAGATTCAAGTTTGACTTAAGGATGTCCGGGCTGCTGTTTTGAGCAACTTCTATTGCCTGTTGAAGTGTGAGTGTTCGCTTTTGGCCTATAGCATCATGCATGCCGGTGAGCAGTATGATGATCGAAAAAGTAATGGAGATAATCCGTTGTATAAACATAGTCCTGTTTTGAGTTGAGTTTGAATTCATGATCTTTATTGCTTTACCCATTTAACTGCGTCCGCGTAAACCCGCCTTTGCTCGCATCGATCGGTGAGCTCTACGCTGCTTCCCTCTTTGGTGAGATAATAGGAGCCGAGGTAGTTCCAGCCACGTTCTGCATTCGCAAGGTTGAAATTGATTTCATCTTTGCCATCAGCATGATTGATCGTGTACTGATAGGTATATTTTCTTCCGGATGAATTGTTGTAGGATTCGCCCTGGTTTTTGCCTTTTAGGAAGACATAAATGTCATAAAATCCTTCATCCTTCAGAGTAGGTTTCCAGGTTGCAGTCTTTTCACCTTTACCCGCTCTGGTAAAATGTGCCGATCGGATATGCTGACCATGGTAATTAGCACCAGTAGTAGGCAGCCATTTTGAAAATGATCCCCTCCAAATACCATAGTATTTTTTTTCACTTGGGTTTTTATTATCCAGGTATTCCTTCAAATAGGTATCTTTGATCGGGCTGAAGGTATTAAAACCCGAATCTTCATTGTCCACAATTACCTGATATTGATCGTTGAGTTGTTTATCTTCAATTTTGCGCTCACCCTCAAAAGGAGCAATCTTGTTATTGGGTTTGAACTGTCCAATCGCCAAATTGACCACTGAAGGAATGTTTTGAGACACCAGCGTGTTAACTGAAATTTGATTGGGTTTGGAATCCAGTAAGAAGCCAAGCTGAAGTTTTTCCCCTTTTTTAACGACTGAAAGATATTCAGGAAAAGTCACAGCTGATACTTCGTTGTTTTGGCGGAATCCAAAGCGATTTTCCGTATCGATATCATCGAACTTCACCTTTACCACACCATCATTGCTACCGGTATTTTTAACATCCACAAATAGTTGATAACGCTTCCGGTCACCATCAAGGATCTCAAATTTTTGAAGGTTGTCAATTTTAAAGGCTGGTTGATCCTGATCTGAATAAATCTGTTTGATCACCTGATTGATATCTGTTTGAAATTCAGCCATTATCGCGTTGCGTAAATCATTGTAGCTATTCCTGTTATGCTGATTTCTGTTGATCCACTGATACATAAATTCCTTGAATCGGCTATTCCCCAGTTCTTGTTCAAGTATTGAAAAGAGGTATTCACCTTTCAGTGCAATTGACTTTTTAATTTTGTCGAATTCCTCATCGCTGGTTAGTATTTCCATCAGTGAGTTTCGATTCATCAGCTCATTGCATTCCTCTGCGAAGGAAATTCCGTTCAGGTTTCTCGAATAATCGTTTTCAGGTCTTTTTTCGTTATTTAAATAGGTTGCCAAACTTCTGTTGATGGTAGGCCAGTCGTTGCTCACAACACCTGAATTGTAGTCATAAAGGTTCGGAAAGATCGAGTAATTAGCATTGTCACTATTTCTGCCATCCAGGAAAAATCTGTTTGCTATCTGCTTGGTAAACTCTCTTTTGATGATGGTGTTGAATACATTGGCTTGTTTTTCCTTATCAGACATGACCTTGTTTTCACGCTTGGCCTGCTCGTCCATATTCCTGAATTGCCTGGTCAGGTCGAAGGTTCTGTTTTCCCCACCGCTTTCCGGCAGTAGAATCGTTTCAGGCTGTACATAACTCTGATGACTTTCGTATATTTTGTCGTAGGCACTGAACTGGATAGGGGACTCCACCAGCTGAAGCCTTTTGAAAGGATAATTTAATTTCTGATCAGCTTCGTAACCATTTTTTAAGTCTTTAATGAGATAAGTGAGCGTGTCGCCTACTTCGTCAAAGAACGAAGAGAAATAATCGTTCTGCGGATAGTGGTAAAGCTCATAGTCAATACTGTCTACTGTCAACGATTTTTTCTCATATCTCCCTATTGCCAGTGAAATCTGCGGCAAGGGATATTCAGGTCTGAATTCAAAAACACGTTCTTCGGTCTTCGAACTTTTACCCTGTGAGATAGCAGTAAGATTACCCTGCACTGTTACATCCAGCTTAAAGTCCACTAAAGTAGCACTCTCTTTGATAGGACTTTCTTTACTGTAGCCTATCTGAGTATCCGGATACCAAAGCACATCTTTTGTCAGCAGGACATAGTCAGGTTGCAGAAAAGCGTATCTTTTCCCGATCGGATAAATGAAAGATTGATCCTTTTCTTCATATCTTTTCTGTATCACTTCCAGATGTGCTATCGCTTCATTGATCTGTCCCTCATAGCGAATGGAAACATCTACTGTTTGACCTTTTTCTATTTTGAAACCCAGCGGGATGTAAAAAACCTGTAACTGCTGATCAAAAAGAACTGCTTTTGCGTTGATCTTCACTTCACTGACTTTTAGGTCAGGATTTAAAGTAAAAAACAAAGTGTCTAAAGATCGATCGTGTCGATTGATTGCTTTGAGATTGGACAAACCCTGAAGGGAATGGCCATTGTGAGTTATCGAAATATGGTTTTCAATGATTTCTAAATTGGCCTTTTCAGACCATTTTCCATTCATCTCTATCAGTTCCTGCCTGAAAGAAATAGTTTGGTTTCGGATCTGCCACATATTGATCATCAGCCAGGTAGCTGTACCGCCAAAAACTAAAACCACAATGCTTAACGCTACCTTATTTCTTTTGTGATTGGCCAGTCTGTTGAGGAAAAGCGCTGCGGCAAACAGAAATGTAATTCCCGAAACGGCATAGAAACCCCTTTGCATTAAAATGAAATCTATCTTGCCAAATCCAGCCAATTCTGATGCCATCATATTGAGCCTGAAAGCCATGAAATCCAGGATATTGTCATACTTGTTTAAAAAGTAAAAAATGACAAGTGCGGAAAGACCCAGCAACATAATGATCGTCACCGGCTGATTTCTTAAAATCGAAGCTGTGAAAAATGCTAACCCAATGAGAAAAATGATGGTAGGAATACTGACCAGCAAAGGATAACAGATATAGGCCATGAAATTGAACCCGGCTGCAGGGTTGGTCAGATTCATGATTAACCCGGGAACTAAAACCACTAAGTTGAGCCAGAAAAACAACTTAAAGATGGCAATTGCCTTACCTAAAACATAGTCTGTATTAGACAATGCTCGGACAAAGAACACCTCATTGGTGTCAATCTTTTTGTTTTTGGAGATTGATCCGGCAGCCAGAAAGATTATTGCAGCAGCCTGACCAATTCCCAGTAACAACATATTGGCATAGGGAATATTCCAACTGTTGGAGACGAAAAACCATGGTGGATCGGTAAGTGGTGTAAAAGCCACCAGATTGAAGATACTCAATATGAAGATCGCCAGAATCGCAAAGATTTTGAAAAACCAGTTTCTCCATAAGATCTTGGTCTCAAATTTTGAAATGACCGCTATGTTTTTGAGTGATATCATATCAGTGAGATTCCCAGTTTGTTTTCCATGAAGTAAACATATGCGTGCTCCAGGTTAGGAGTGATATTTACAGCCTGCTCGTGAGGCTTGTCGTTGGCAATCAGTTGGGTTTCCCATAGTCCCGCAGTTGGAATCGTAGATATGATGGGAAACTGATGCTTGAGTACGTTGAATTCCTCATCATTGAGGGTGACCTGCCACACATAATCTCTCACCTGGTTGATCATGTCTTCCGGGGCACCAGCAAACGCAACTTCTCCACGATGTAACATCGCCATGTTATGGCAGGTACTGCTGATATCCCCGACAATGTGTGTGGACAGGATAATAGAAACATCCTTCTGGCTAAGATCCGACAGGATGTTTCTAAACCTGATCCTTTCCTCGGGGTCCAGTCCGGTAGTAGGTTCATCAATGACTAAAAGTCTTGGGTTTCCAATTAATGCCTGAGCAATACCCAATCTTCTCTTCATCCCCCCGGACAATTTATTAGCATATCGATCTTTAACGGCCAGCAAACCAACCTGATCGAGCATTCGATCGACTTCTTTCAGCCGGTCCTTCTTCTTTAAACTTGTAGACAGCCTGGCAGCATAATCCAGAAATTCCCACGTTTTGAGTTTTGTGAAATACGTGAAATCCTGTGGCAGATATCCGATCCACGGACGAATCTGTTTCCTGTTTTTATTGATATCCAAGCCATCCATCGTGATGGAGCCGCCTGTAGCCTCCTGTAATGTCACAAGCGTTCGCATCAGGCTGGATTTGCCAGCTCCATTAGGACCCAACAGACCAAACATACCGCTACCAATGTTTAAATTGATATCCTTAATTGCCTGATAACCATTGGGATAAGTTTTGGATAATCCTCTTATCTCAATGTCCATGGATAGTTGTCGTGTTTAAATGTTTCAATTGTGTGAGTATTTTAAGTTTTATTCTGAGTTATCTGGTAGACAGTCCGCTACAATGATATGTTACAGTCTGTTCCAAAAATATTTTTATTTTCTGCTAGCGATACATAATTACCTTACAGTCCCGGTCTCTTTTAAACTGTAAATTATCCGGTGCTTTTGATGATAAAACCGCACCATTGACCAGTTCGGCATTAATCTCCGATAGTTCATTTCTCACGGTTACATTGGCATCATCAATTTTTAAATCAAGAAAACCGATCATTTCCGAGAAGACGAACACATTAGCTCCGTCAAAACCTTTCAGTCTTAAATTTTTAATTTCGGCATCATCTCCAATAGACAAATATTTTGCATTGGCAATTACTGTTAAAGAGTCAATTTCGAATTTCCTGATGTAGGTACGTATTGCATTGGAGTTGATCGTTTCAATTCGATTATCTAAATAGATTTTGATGATCCGGTCTACCTCATCTGTCATGTTAACTGAATCGATTATTAAAGAATCTCCGCTTAGTCGATACGTTAGCTTAATGTCGTCCTCTGTCTTTTCGCTTTTTACTTCAATACGTGTTGTGTCAGACTGATCAATTGATACTTCTATATTTGAGCTGTTGATTATCAGGTGCTTGTAACCACCGATATTGACAGATTCAATCAATAGGCCTTCCCGTACATCGCCTCGAAAATTACCTCTAAATCTTACTTCTCCTGCAGCCAGAAGCGTGTATAGAATGATACATCCAAAAAAGCCTAACAATATTTTATTACTTAGTTTCATGTGTTTAGCGTCTTAGGATTCAATTAGAGATACTTTTTTAATTCATCATTGGTAATACCAAGCACTTTGGCTTGTTTCAGAAAACCAGGTAGCAGCTCATTGAAGAATTCATCTCGTTTCTTTTGCCTGATCAGCTCTTTAGCATCAGTTTTTACATAGTAACCGATCCCTCTTTTATTCTCGATGATATTCATAGATTGCAATTCACTGTAGGTTCTCATAATTGTGTTGGGGTTTACGCCTACTTCGGAGGCCATTTCTCTTACTGACGGGATTTTAGAATCGGGTGCGAACTCATTGTTCAATATCCGCTCTGTGAGACTGTCCGCTATCTGAAGAAATATGCTTTTGCCATTTTGAAATTCCATATCAGACCTCCTTTTCCTTTAGTTTCAAATAGGCCACTGTTATGAAAACTATATTCGACAGCCATAGTATAATTTCAAAAAACAATACGCTCGAACCCTTATTTACCGGGATGAAAATACCATTGTCCGGAATTCTGTACTGATTGATGCCAATAACTTCGGCAAGGAAGTAAGTGAGTGTAGCATAGCCAAAAGCTAATACGGTAACAGCAAAAAGCGTCTTGATGAGTGGCTGCTTGAAAAACATAGTTGTACCAGTAAACGGTACAATGTATATCAGCAAAATCAGAGGCGTTACAATCCTGAAAATCGGGAAGTCATTGTTTTCTGCAATTGCATAATCATAAATATCAATTATGCTGATGAACTCATAACTGATTTCGTCAATTACATCAAAAAATACTCCGATTGTATTAAAAGTCAACCAAAATAAAAATGGCAAAAATATGAAGGAAAGTACCACCCTGTTAAAAAATTCCAACAGAAACTTTTCTGTTAATGTTGCCGGAAGAAGCAGGTAGCTCATACAGCCTTCTTTTGATCGCAATGATTTGAAAGAATAACCGTTGTACAATACGCCAAAACCAATGATGAAAATGTAGATCATCGGGATGAAGCTTTTGATATTGAATGATCTCCCCTGTACATCCAGATACATCAGGAACATAATGATGAATATGGAACCACAGTAGCCAAGTGTTCCGAAGAGAATTAACCTGGAATTCAGTACCAGCTGGTGCTTATAAAGTCTGGCAAACCGATTGAAATTAAAAGAACTATTCATGGACATAATCATGGATGTTTAAGCTTCCGGTAGTAATGGCATTGAATAACAATTCAATATCTACCGATGAATAGGTTTCCTTTTCCGATGTAATCACTTTGTATCCTCCGGGTATTGGTTCGCTGTAGATGACGTCCGGTACATCGGGTGTGTTACTATATTTGAAATTGAATAAAGAGGATAACTCATAGAGATCACTTTCCAGAATGAACTTACCCTGATCCAGCATAATGATTTTATCAATCAGGTTTTCGACGTCTTTTACCTGATGAGTGGAAATAATCACCAACTGATCATCATCCAGTGAACCTGCCACCACTTTTCTGAACACACTTTTAGACGGAATGTCTAAACCGTTTGTCGGTTCATCGAGAATCAGTGTCTTACATTTGGTAGCCAATGCAAATGAGATCAAAAACTTCTTTTTCTGACCGTAAGAGTACTTATGGATGTTTTTGATACTTTCTAACTCAAATTCCCGCAAGAGCTTGCTGAATAAGCTGTGATCGAAATGAGGGTAGAAGCCTGCGTGTATTTTCACATAATTGTCTGAAGAAATGGCAGGCAGACTAAATTCTTCTGAGATAAAAAACAATTGACTCAAAAAGTCGACATTTCTTTTGATAGGATTATAACCAGAAATTTCGACCATTCCTGATTCCTGCGATAGCAATCCGGTGATGATTTTCAGTAAAGTCGTTTTGCCAGCACCGTTCTTACCAAGCAAACCTACGATGTTGCCTGGCTGAATATGACACTCCAGGTTTTGAAACAAATACTTTTGTTTTTTTCGGTGTTTAAAATAGAGTTTTTTAATGTCTATCATCGAATATTGTTTACTGTACTATTTTACTAGTACAGTGCAACAATACAAAATATGATTTAAAATGTCAAACGGAAAATGAAAATATCTTTTAGCGGTAGTAGGATAGTAATCTCAGTAGAATGTCATATTTTTATCAAAAACAGTGACTATTTGAGTTGAATAAAGGATCCGTTCTTTTAACAGAAATCATCCACATAATTCCCGAATGGGATACTTTAGACCAGAATGATTTGATAAGCAGTGATCTGTCGATGTGGAAGGAAACTATTATCAATGAAGATTAATGAAGGAGTTAGATAAGTTATGCGAATTTGTATAGTGGAAGATGAGCCGATTATTGCAGAAGAGATTAAGATGCATCTCTCAAATCTGGGACACGAGGTGATGGGGGTTTTTCACGAAGCAAAGGAATGCCTAGAGCAGTTAGAAACTCTAAACCCTGAATTGATGTTTCTGGACATTGATCTTGGCAAAGGTGAAATTGATGGCGTCTCATTGGCTCACCTAATCAATTCGGAATTTAAAATTCCCTTTATTTTTCTGACTGCTTATTATGATGACGCTACCTTACAAAGAGCGTCAATGGCAAAGCCTAAGGCGTATTTGTTAAAACCGTTTGAAAAGAATGATTTAAAGGTCACATTGGCCATGCTTTCATTGAAACATCTAAAACCGATGAATACCGGAAGCACTGATGAATCCGAGAAACAAAGGTTGTACGTCAAGGATAAGAATGGTTTTATGAATCCTTTGCTTGTTGCTGATATATGCTATTTTCAGGCTTGTGATAACTATTGCTACATCTTTACAGAGAAGGAAAGGTTCCTTGTACTGCAACGACTCAAAGACTTTGTAATGGGTTATCAGCATGTTGGTTTCAGGCAGGTCCACCGGTCCTATGCCGTTAATCTGATAACCTGGTTATATGATTCAGATTAACGGCATAGGACCGGTGGACCTGCCTGAAACCAACATGCTGATATATGCTATTTTCAGGCTTGTGATAACTATTGCTACATCTTTACAGAGAAGGAAAGGTTCCTTGTACTGC
>JBCBHL010000124.1:0-18953 GCA_038525605.1 Bacteroidota bacterium | reverse complement strand
ACCAACCGGTTGATGCCCTGCACCTGCTTGTATTGATATTCCCGCTTACGCATGTCAAGCAAATAGAGACCGAAATAAAACTCAGAGCATATAAAGACCCCATCTACAGAGGACTGCTTAATGATCCGAGGAGCAAAGTTTGCTACTTCCAAAACAGAGTCCTTTGTATATTCAAACAGACCATCCAGACTTCCGATATACTTCCTTTGATCGTATTCAAAAATGCTGACGCAATCAACAATTTGTTTTTTGTTGATCCTTTGAAAGCCTGGCAGCTCTCTTTCACTTTCGAGTTTATAAAACCCATCATTACAAGTAACATATATCTCATCACCTATCTTATCGATACCTGTCACCTGCCCGTCCAAACCAAATTCACTTTCTACTGATTTGAATGGTGCATTATAAGCTAATTGATAAACTCCGTTTTTTGTTCCAAGCCATAGCTGCTCATCAATTTCACGGACGTACAGCGTCTGGTTGTTTTTAATGCCGTTGGAAGAATCAAATCTGAAAACTTCTTTTCCTTCAGGGGTGATAATGACGACACCATCTGCCATAGTTGCCAACGCATAGTTGCCGTTTTTCAGATAGTATCCATCATAAATCTTGTTTTTCATCAGGTACTCATCAGCGGTTGTAATCAGTTTTCTCACGCCTTGGTTACCATATATAAACAGACCTTCATAACGCGAAGCAATCAGGAGTTCGTTTTCTCCGTATGGATAGATGCCGTTTACTTTTATATTGGAAAAACTCTCAGAGTTGGGCAAAGGATGGATACCTTCTGCATCTACCCAAGCCAGTCCCTGGTCATAAATTCTCATGTAAACAGTATCTCTGGCGGAAAATGCCACGTCAAACTTTGTTCCAGAAGAGGGAACGTCCAGGGCAGTTAATTGCTGGTTGGCATAACGAAACAGGTATTTTCTGGATCTAAACACAACACCTTGCTGTTCCTGAGCAATTTCCCAGATAACATTAAAATCTCTGTATTGTTCGTCCAGTAAATCAACGAAAGATTTATAGTACAATTCACCGGATGCATTTAATTTGAGCACACCAAACTCTCCGTTAGCGCCGACATAGATATTACCCTCCTTATCTTTTTCTACCCAGTAAGCTATTTGATTTTTAGGCAATTCTATTTTCCTCCAATGAATACCGTCATATCTTAACACTCCATCGGGGTTCGCTACGTACAATATACCTGTTGAGTCCGATACAATAGACCAATTGCGACTTGCAGCTTTATAATCTTCCGGCGAAAAATAACGAAAAGGGGGCAGTCCCAACTCCTGTGCTGAAAGACACGTATGGAGCAAGCTCAATAGTAGGAAGGCAAGCAAATTTCCTTTTCTGCACATATCGCTCTTAATTGACTAATCTATAACTTGTCAAAGTATTAGTGGCACTCATTGCTAATAGTCTTAGATTTGATCAATCCGGTTGAAAGCTTCTATCAATTTTTATTAAATGAACCAATGGGTCCTAAGAAAAATCATGACGGATCATATTATTCAGCCAGCACACATGGGTGACCAAATGTCATCACCATTAAGCTTTAGTTACACCTGTCTTTCTAAAGTTATTATCTAAAATAACAAATTATTGTTACGAGGTGTATAATTGTAGCGAATTATTTGACAGCCTAAAAGTCTTCCACGGTACTTCCGAATAATAACAAGATCATTACACAGACTAAAGGCGCAATTCCTACAATTCCTTTTTTACCATTAAACAAAAAAACCTCGCCCACTTTTGGACGAGGATTTACTTCCTGATATTTTCTATCAGGTCTAATCAACCAGCTATGGAATTATGAATCTTGACTGATAAAGAAAGGGCGAACTCACCAAGGCGAAAAGGAGGTATAGAAGGAGTAAGTTCGCTTCCTTTACATTCATCAGTTTAATAATTTCTTTAATTCAAAATGACACAAATCAACGCTGTAAAACACAGGGTCGCCAGGAATGCACTTACTACATAATATCTATCAGACTTTCTAATTTTGATATTGAAAGCTTCCCAGTGATCGATGTATTTTATCAGTGGATGTGTGTTCTGTTTTTTGTAAATCATATTGATTTATTTTTTGACTAATTTGGGTGATTTGAGTTTATAATTTCTGCCAAATTCTCACGAAAATCAGCCAAAACAACATTTCAAACCTCGTTTTCCTGCTTTTCAGGAGATTTATTGTTGATTCTCCGGTTTCTAATTGCTACATGTAATCTGCCGGCTTATTACCAAAGCGTTTTTCAAAAACGGAAGTGAAGTAGCCGGGGTATTCAAACCCAACGGCATGAGATAATTCCGAAATAGTAGCAAATCGATTTTGCTCTATGTACTGCATCGCTTTTTTCAACCTTATTTCCCTGACAAACTGAGAAGGAGTAAGTCCGCTGATCCGTTTGACAGTTCTGTAAAGCTGTCGTTCACTCATCGCTACCACATTTGCAAGTCTGGCAATGTTAAAGGTGCTTTCTGTCAGGTGATCTTCCACTTCCTGCTGCAGCTTCATCAAAAGCTCATCTTCATGAGAAAGGTTTACTTTTTCATCGTAGGAGGAGTTTCTTCTTTCAATGGAATGTTTTATCAGGTTGAAAGCTCTTACTTTTAGCTCTTTGGGATTGAAAGGTTTTACCAGATAATCATCAATTCCTATTTGCAGGGTATAAAGTTTGTCACTCTCTTTTGCCAATGCTGTTAGTGCAATCAATGGAATTTTACGCCACTTCTCATTTTTCTTTAGCTCCTTAATGAAGTCAATTCCTCCCATTCGTGGCATCATAATGTCACTCAAGATGATGTCAGGGGTCACAGATTTCATTTTCTCCAGTGCATCGAGTCCATCACGAGCCTCGGTAATGAAATAATCATGTTCCATAAAGCCAGTGATAAATGAGCGCATATCTTTGTTGTCATCAACTAACAACATTTTTGGCTTACCATCATTAAAACCGGTAAAAGCAATGATTTCTTCGATTTCTGTCGGTTCTGTCAGCTGCTCTGCATGATCGCTATCCGCAGTCTCGACGATCAGATTTCCTGGCAGGACCAACGTAAAAGCACTTCCTTCCCTTATTTTACTGGAAACAGATAATTCACCTCCATGCAACTGGGCAATTTCCTTTGACAATGCAAGGCCTATCCCGGTTCCGCCCTGACGAGATCTTTTCTGACTCTGAGATTGATAAAACCGATCGAAAATATGAGGTAAGTCGGTCTCCGGAACTCCCTCTCCGGTATCTGCTACAATCAGCAGGACTTTGTCACCTTCAGATTTGAGTGAAATCACTACTTCTCCTCCATCGTGGGTAAACTTGAGGGCATTAGACATCAGGTTGGTAATGACTTTATAAAGCTTTGCATAGTCCACAAACATGCATATCTGCTCGTCAAGATGGTAAATCAGCTTTATTTTCAATTCGCTGGCAAGCGAGTCAAACGCAGAAGCTGATTCCCTCACGAGCTTTGTCAAATCCACATTATTAGATATCAACCCCATTTTCCCGCTTTCCATTTTAGAAAGGTCGAGGATTTCATTGACCAGGTTTTCGAGATTTCCGAGATTCCTGACAGCCATTTTAAGGTGCTCTTTCACCTTTGGATTCAACTTTTCGCTAACAGAAGCATTCATCAATGGTCCTTTTACCAGCGTCAATGGTGTTCGAAGTTCATGACTCACATTGACAAACCATCGGCTTTTTGCTTCGTTCAGTGCTTCTATTTCTTCATTTTTCTGCTTCAGCTCCTTGTTAGAAGCCGATTTTAATCTATGGTTTCTAAATACCAACCCTACAATGATGATCGCCAAAGCCAGGACCGCTAATAGCGAATTCCTGAGAATACCTTGTCTATCCAGTTCTCCTTCGGCAAGTTCCAGTGCAAGGTTTTTATTCAGAATTTCAGCTTCTTTCTTCTCCAGGTCAAATTTTGCAGACATTTCACTAAAAGCGGTTGTTTTCTGTTGATCATGTACATTGTCTTTCAGGTCAATGATCTGATAAACCAAATCCATTACCTGAGCAGTATCCTGTTGTCCCACACGTGACTCTATCAAATAGCGCAACGCATTGTACCTGACCTTACTCATACTTAAGGTGTCTATGAGAGTAAGCGACAATTCCGCATACTTTTCTGCCTCCTGATATTGTTTCAATCCCAGCAGTATAAAACTCATCAGATTGTAGCTATTGGCAAGTCTGTTTTTATTCCCGAGCATTTTTTTATAATGAATCGCCTTTTCTGCATAAGGCAATGCCTTTTCAAATTCCTGCATATCAGAATATGCCGATCCCATATTGTTATGATAGATACTCAATCCATACACCTCATTCTGCCCTTTCATCCCTTCATAGGATAAGTTGAAATACTTAATAGCCGAATCGTACTCATGGAGATCGAGGTGAATTAATCCAATATTCATGTAGGCACGATGCACCTTAGTGCCCTCAAGAGCAGTTTTGAGCTTACTCCTCTCTTTAAAGTACCACAGTGCGGTATCATACTCATCTATCGATCGATACAAAAAACCAAGTTCATTATATATTCTGGATTTTAACTTACTGTCTGTTTCTTCACATTTTTTTAAGGCAGATAGAAAAAAACCTAACGCCTGATCCGGGTCTCCGGATTCTACAAACACCGCACCTTTTTCATTTAAGATCCTGGCAGAGTCTCTGGTCGTGGTAACATAGGACAAGGCATGGTCCCAGTAAATTAGTGATTCCTGAAGGCTACCCTCATTAAAAAGAGCAGATGCCATATTATAATGAACATTTCCTAATATAGCTGAGTCCTCTAAAATAATAGCCTGCTCAAGTGCTTTCCTGTTATATTCAACAGCCAGCTTCGTATCCTTATTATGATGTACTGCAGCCAGACTATCATACGTGAGAAGCTTATCCATAACATCAGAAGATTGCTGCCGGGCTTGTAAAATACTTGCTGCACAGAAGATGAATAATACAATGATATACCTCATGTCCTTACGAGAATTATGCGTACTAAAATTTATTTCCTGAAATATTATTAATTCATTACATAGAATGAAAAGAGAGGTTTCGACAGGTATAAGTTTTTGACCTGAATGGACAAATTACCGAAACCTTTTTTTGAGTATAAAAACTCAAATTACCGATCTAATAATTGGACTGAAATTTCCCTAAGTTTTTAACAAGTTCGCCGCATTGCTAAAATCGAAAAATCCAGTTGCTAGGATTTGTGTAAGGCATTTACTTTCTCAATGTGAGAACAAGTAAACTATATTGCTAAGATGGTTCAAATTCAATTCGAAATCCTGCCAAAGAGTTATGGTTTTCAGCCAAAACAATCGCTATAATGGCATGGATAGTGAATTATACTCACTAAAGAATTAGTGCCTCTGGTTAGTTCGACTGGTTTGCATAAAGATGATTTTAATTAAAAAGATAGATGGTGATATAACTGCTGTATGGAATACGGTTGCAAACTATTTCCATTGTTCAAATATTTTCATAAACTCATCCCTCTTTCTGATTGCCACGGGCAACTTTTCTCCGTCAGACATTACAACTGATCCACCCTCCCTTTTATCAAACCCTACCAGGTGCTTAAGGTTAATCAGATAAGACCTGTGAATTCTAAGAAAGCCGAAAGAGCTAAGCTGCTCAGCATATTCTTTCAATGTTTTGGAAATGATAATATTTCCCTGTTCGACCACCTTGAATTTAGTGTAATTAGTCTCCGATTTACACCAAACTATGTCGTTCAGCTCTACCAGATGAACCATTTCCATAGTTGATAAAACCAATTTCTTTTTACAGATATTAGTATCGGACAAATTATGAATGAGTGTATCCAGATTTGATTTCAGATTTGACTGTTTCAACTTTTCACTTACCCGGCTGACGGAGTTTAGTAAAAGATCTACCTCAACAGGTTTTAGCAGATAATCGACAGCACTTAATCTTAATGCATCAATCGCATAATGTTGATGTGCCGTTACAAAAACAACTTCAAAATTTACCTGATCCATTTCCTGTAGCAGCTCAATTCCCGATTTAGCATCGATCTGAATATCCAGAAAAACAATTTCTGGCTGCTCCCTGTAAATAACTTCCATCGCTTCATCGGAAGACGTTGCTGTAGCTACCAATTCCAGGCCAGGACAATACAATTTGATCAGCCCCGCTAAATCTTTTATGGCCTGTTCCTCATCGTCTACTATTACTACTCTATGCATAATTCCATTCTATTGGGACAGTATACTCAACTTTTGTACCTCGCTTTCCTGCATATTTCCCTAAATCTTCTATCAGATAGTGGAGCCTTGTCTTCCGCAATCTGGAAAGCACTTTCAATCTTTCGGAAAAGATGTGATGAGCCTTAGATTCATGTTTCTTTTTTCCGGCAATGTGGTCAACTCCTATTCCATTATCGACGATCTCGAACCTGATAGTTTCCCCTTCGACCTTACAGGACAGGTCCAACTTACCGGTGTAGTCAATGTTTTTAAACCCGTGTTCGACAGCATTTTCAATAAAAGGCTGGGCCAATAAAGGTGGAACCATCACCTGGTCCGTTTCCAAAGACTGATCGATTACCAATTCAAACTCGAAACTGTCTTTGAAACGCATCTTTTGAATTTCCAGATACAATGACAATGCCTGTAATTCCTCCTCCAGTGGCACCCATTCCAGGGAGCTGTGATTCAGCACCATCCGCATCAGTTTGGCAAACTTGCCGAGATAGTTGACTGATGTCATGATATCATTACCATCAAATAAATACCCTCTGATAGAAGTGAGCGCATTAAATATAAAATGTGGGTTGATTTGCGACCTGAGAAGCTGTTGTTTATGAATGGAAACCTGATGCTTCTGCCGAATCAGCTTCTTCTGATACCATAGCACAATCACAATGATGAACAGCAGCAAAGCAAAAGCTGCACCACCCCAAATCAGTGATTTTTGTCTGCTTTTGAGTGCCTGGATTTCATTTTTCGATTTCAGCAGTGATATTAATTTTTCCTTTTCAGCAGTGCCGTAGCTTACCCTTAAATCTTCAATAATGGCAACCTTATTCTCGTTTAAGGACGATTTATATAAATCCATCGATTTATCGAAATAGGATTTTACACTATCTGTTGTCCCTTGCAGAGCATGCAAAACCGCAAGCGCGCCATAAACCTCCGATTGAATACTGATGTTTTCAAGGTGGTTTGCAAAATGTAAAGATCGATAAGCGTGGTAAAGAGCTGAATCGATTTGTCGCTTCTCAAGCAGAAGATCCGAATATATGAGATGCCAGTTGGCTTTCGTCACAAAATCTTCTGATCTGGTGAGCAATTTTGATTTTTCCAGATAAACAGCTGCGGAATCCCACTGATCCATTTCTTCAAATGAAGTGGCGACCATAATATATAGTTTACTGCGTCGCATACTATCGAGAGGGTGGTAGTACCTCTCCAGGTCTCTAAAAATATACAAGGCGCTATCCGGCACATCCTGACTGGCAAGTATCAGTCCAATCATCTGCAAACAGCTGGCAGTCATCGCCCTGTTTTGAAATTGTCTGGCTTTTTGCAAGGCGCTGTTTAGAAGCTCGGATGATTTTTCATAATCCTGCAAACGAAAATGAATCTTGGCCAGACCAAATTCATAGTGCAGGACTGATTCTGGCTGATCGTTTTCTTTCGAAAGCTGTAACGCATTTGTGTAATACCTCGTCGCAGTGGCAAAACTACCTTTAGCTTCATAGTAGCTTGCCAGGTTTGCATTGTACATGATCTTAAGAGCAAATTCCCCTGGTTCAACCTCATCAATAATAGCTTTTGCTATGTCAAAATAAAAAAATGCAGTGTCATAGTATCCTTTAATCCTGTTGATACCTCCGATTTTCAATGCAGAGTGAGCCTTCATTTTCTCATATCCGACAGAATCCGACAATTGATAAGCCTTCTTGTAAATCTCAAGCGCCTGGTTTCTGTCACGCAATTGAAATCCCGTTCCGTACAGATAAGTGAAGTCAACAATCAGGTGAGCATCATTCGTTTCAATGGCTGCATTGAGAGCGCTTTTGGCGTACAGCCTAACAGAATCTCTCATATTATTCTTTGCATAGGTATAGATTCTTTCCCGCACCTTTAACAGTGAGTCCAACTTTCCCTGCTGCGCTTGGGTAACATAACCTGTCAATACGATAACAAAAAATAAAACGATATATCTGAACTCTTTCAAATTTGCAGGGATTAAAACTGACGTTGATAAAAAATGTACTGCCTTCTAAACCTACTGCTTTATACCCTGACAAAATGGGCAATTGATTCAATGCGCACATCATTTGATCAAAAATGCCTTTTCATTGAGGGAACGCAGTACATATATCAAATACTCAAAGAGAAAAGTACTTCCTGTAAAAGCATTGGATGATCTTGAGCATTTAATGAATGATGAAGTAATACGGATAAATTGGCAAATCAATAAATTCAATGGAATTCAAACCGAAATTTTGAATGCGGATAAAGAAAATGCGCTAACTTTCTAGTGGACATCTGATGAGATGTCAATGTCAAGTAACTACTGCAATAAAATCAGGTGATGAAATATCTGAAGTGAAAGTAGTTAAATTGAAGAATTTTTTGAATGATGATAAAATGATACAAAATTTTACAAAGCCCTTATTACTGATTTTAATCTGCGGAATTATGAGTTGTACAACTCCTGAGAAGAAAAAAGAAGAGGTAGTTGAAAGCCCGCCAGAGCCGGAGTTCCCTACTACAGGATCTATAGAGGTGATTTCGCCGGAGCTTAATGATCTAATCGCAACTGACGCAAAAATTGAGGTGTTGACTGAAGAAAAGTTTTTATGGTCGGAAGGACCTTTGTGGATCAGTGAACTGAACTCCGTAATTTTCTCAGATGTTCCTGACAATAAGATTTATAAATGGAGTGAAAAAGATGGGTTATCCGTTTTCCTATCACCTTCAGGAACAAACGGTCAGGATGTCAGTCCCAACGAATCAGGGTCTAACGGTCTTACTTTGAATAAAGAAGGAAAATTGGTGTTGGCGCAACATGGGAACAGGCAGGTTTCTGTGATGGAAGCGTCTTTTTCCTCTCCTGAACCTGTCTATACCGCTCTTGCCGACAAGTACGAGGGCAAACAGTTCAATAGTCCTAACGATGTAATTTTTGATAAAGACGGCAACATGTACTTCACGGATCCACCGTATGGACTGAAGGATCAGGACGATTCAAAAGATAAAGAACTATCATTCAATGGGGTTTACAAAGTTGATACTGACGGAAACATCACCATAATTACCGATAAACTCACCAGACCCAACGGACTGGCATTTTCTCCGGACGAAAAGACGCTATACGTTGCAAACTCAGATCCTGCGAATGCTATTTGGATGGCCTATACCTTCGATGAGAATGGAGCATTCACAGAATCAGTTTTCTTTGATGCTACTTCAATGGTACCAGACAAATCCGGGCTACCTGATGGCTTAAGAGTTGATAGTAACGGCATTATTTATGCTACCGGCCCTGGCGGAGTATTGGTATTTTCACCAGAGGGTAAACACCTGGGAACCATCAATACGGGAAAATCTACTGCCAATTGTGAACTCGTAAGAGATCAAAAAATCCTGTATATGACTGCTCATCAACAATTGATGCGTATCAAATTGAAGTAGATTTACGTTAGATCAGATATGGTTAATAAAACGCATATCAACGGCATATTAAAAAACATCAAGAACAAAGTCCCTTCATTGGACTGGGACTTTGTTTCCAAATATCACAATGGCGAAGATATTTCTGTAATGGAATTGAGGCTATTCCAACAATCTACTACGAAATATTTTGGCAGGTTTACCTTCAACAGTCAATCCGGGAAAGTACTAAAAGGAAGGTATGGTAAAACACTTAGGTTCAACGAGAGCATTAGCCTCACGGATGCGCTACTCGATGTCCTTTCTTTTGAGATAAACAAAGCTGCCGTCACAGTTTAACGTAGAAATTGAGCAGATAAACTTCAATCACAACTCGTTGATCGAGTATTTCAACATAACTGTATCAAAAACAGTAGATTTAATTCAAGAAAAAATGAATTTCGCTTATGAAAATCTCTGTTACCTCCACTTTTCGCAGCTTACTTTTCTTTCTGGCAGTTATCTTATTGTCAATGGCGAATACGATCGATACGAAATCAGAAAAAAAGAATATTGCAAATACAAATGATGCTGAATACATGAATTCCAGGAATCTCCACGATGCTGCCGAATTCAAAGAACTCCCCGAAGAGATCATCAACAAAAGATTGAAAAGACTGAGAATCAGAGGACTTTCTTAAGACATGCAAATAATTAAGTCTACAGTTCTGGCGGAATATATCCCTAAGCTGACTGTTATTTCAAAGCTACATGAAGAATTTCCACCGGATGGAGAGCAGCCCTGCCAGTACCATCCTTGATCTGATGTCTGCAACTAGTCCCGGGAGCAGCGATTAACACCTCTTCAGGTTGTTGCCTTACCGTAGGAAATAAAACAAGCTCACCAATATCCATCGATACCTGATAGTGTTCTTTTTCATATCCGAAAGAACCAGCCATTCCGCAACATCCCGAAGGAATCATCTGAACTGTGTAATTCTGAGGTATCTGCAACATCTGTTTAGTGGGTGTAACGGAAGCCAATGCCTTTTGATGACAATGCCCATGAAGCCTGATTATTTTATCGTCTTGATCAAACAGTTCCTTATCTATTTTACCTGCCTTAAATTCTTTAACGATAAATTCCTCGATCAGCCAGGCACTTTTACTAATTTCAGCTGCCAGATCTGTCAGCTCCGGGTCGCACAATGAAAGATACTCATCTCTGAAACTTAATATCGCACTTGGTTCCAATCCTACAATAGGAGTTTGTTCAGAAACTACACTACTCAATAGTCTGATATTCTGATCAATAATCGCTTTAGCTTCTTTCAGAAACCCTTTACTGAGCCAGGTACGGCCACTTTCCAAATGTTCGGGGATTTCTACCCAGTAGCCCAGCTTATCCATCAACTCGATGGCTTTTATACCAATCTCAGCATCCTGATAATTGGTGAATTCATCACAAAAAAAGTAAACTTTGCCCTTCGCTGATTTTTCAGAAACAGTTCTCCTAAAAACTGTCCGATACCACTTCTGCAATGTTTTTGAAGCAATTTTGGGTACATCCCTTTGAGGAGCAATGCCCATAACAGACTTAAAAATGGAAGCAGTAAAAGAATTGCCAACAAGCGTATTGTAAATGCCTGGGATCTTTTCTGCCAGCTTCATTCCCCCGGTAAAATCAGCGAACTTTTTTGCCCTGAATGGCGCGCCGTTTACATCATAATAATTCTGTAAAAACTCCGCCTTTAGTTTAGCCATATCCACATTGGAAGGGCACTCAGATTTACAACCTTTACAGCTAAGGCATAAATCCATTGCCTCTTTTATTTCCTCGTGATTGAAGGCATTACCCACTTGCTTGTCACTTTGAGTCAACATCTCCCGCAGCATATTAGCCCTTGCCCGGGTAGTATCTTTCTCATTGCCTGTAGCCATGAAACTGGGACACATAGTCCCTCCCGTAAGTGCAGATTTACGACAGTCACCTGAACCATTACAAAGCTCAGCAGCTCTGACCACTCCCTGCTCTTTTTCGTATCTGAAATAAGTGGAGATATCAGGAGTCTCCTGATCTTTTCGGTAGCGAAGGTTCTGATCCATCGGGGGCGTGTCAACAATTTTACCCGGGTTGAAAATATCTTCCGGATCCCACACCCTTTTCACCCTTTCAATCAACCGGTAATTTTCATCGCCTATCATTTGCCGAATAAATTCCCCCCGCAATCTGCCATCACCATGCTCACCACTCAGTGATCCATTGTACTTTTTTACCAACGTGGCAATTTCCTCGGCGATTACCCTGAAAAGCCTGTGGCCTTCACTCGTTTTCAGATTTAAAATAGGTCTTAAGTGCAGCTCCCCTGACCCTGCATGTGCATAATGGACACTGTAAAGACCATGTTTTTCTAAGATTCCATTAAAATCCCTGATGTAGTCCGGCAGGTCTTTCACATCAACAGCAGTATCTTCAATCACAGGTGCTGGCTTGGCATCACCAGGGATATTCGATAACAGACCTAATCCTGCTTTTCGCAAATTCCACACTCTTTTGATATCATCACCGGACACTACAGGATAATGATAGCCGAGTTGTCTTTGTTTGAGTTCGTCAATGAGTTCGTCTGTTGCTTGCTGCAATTGATCATCATCATCATGGGCCAATTCTACTACAAGAATAGCCTTCGGGTCGCCTTTTACGAAAAAGCGGTTAGCATTCTGCTCTCTGTTAGCTTTTGTACATTCTAAAATGTAGTGATCCATCAGCTCTACTGCATAGGGCTGAAATTGTAACGCCACCAGATTTGCTTTCAGCGATTCATCGATGCTTTCGCAATGAATACAAACAAGCTTTTTGTTTTCTGGTGGTAAGTCATTGAGAGAGAGTTTTGCCTCCGTCAGAAAGAAGAGCGTTCCCTCCGATCCAGCTATTAGCTTATTGAAATTGAACGGTTCTCCAGTTTGCTCAAAAGGTTGGAGATTAGATAGTATATCTATGGCATAGCCAGTATTTCGTCTGGGTATATTCTTCGAAGGAAATTCCGCCGCTATATTTTCTCTGTTCTGAGTGTCGCTGAGGATATCATAAATATCGGAGTAGATATTTTTTTCCAATGGACCCGAAACATCAGCGCCTTTGACTTTAGCCATAAACTGCTCATCGTCAAGAGGGCTAAATTCAACTTTGGAGCCATCAGAAATGTATCCTTTTGATTCCAGCAAATGATCTCTGGCGCTTCCATAGACGACAGAATTTGCCCCGCAGGAGTTGTTACCGATCATACCACCGATCATCGCCCTGTTGGCAGTAGAAGTTTCAGGGCCAAAAAACAACCCTTCTTTAGCCAGAATTCTGTTTAAATCATCCCTGATGACACCTGGCTGTACACGAACCCATTTCTCTTCTTTATTGATCTCAAGTACTTTATTGAAATACCTGGAAACATCCACTACTATCCCCTTGCCTACAACCTGCCCTGCCAGGGAAGTTCCTGCAGTCCTGGGGATCAAAGAGGTACGGTGTTTCCTCGCGAATGCGATCAGTTTTTCAATATCAGATTCTGTTTTCGGAACAGCAACAGCCAAAGGTAATTCCCTGTAAGCGGAAGCATCAGTGGCATAAATCCGCCTGTGCAGCTCATCCGTATACAACTCACCCGCCAAATCCAACTGACTTATTTCTTCCCTGATTTTCATGAAAACTTCTTCGCTCCTCTTACCGCTATTTCTTTTCTAATATCATACATGTACGACTAGGCACATAAACACTTAAAAAATGCTCGCCAAACAAGGTGACTGCCGGATAGGACATTTCATCATCCACTCGTGCGAAACCTCCAAAGTTCGTATGATCACTATTTAATATAATCTTGTACTGTCCTGCATGTTCGACTTTGAATCGATAGTCAGGAATAGAATTCTGTGGATGAAAATTAAATATAAATATGAGATTGTTCCGCTCAAAAATAATCACATGGTTGTCATTATCCATATTCATTTGTTTGGCAGGAAGTGTCGATACCAACTCATACTGATTTCCCAATTGGATCATCGCTTTATCAAATGCCAGTAAATACTGATATTTTAGTTCTTCGCTATCCGCCAGAGACCACTGTCTTCTGGCATATTTGTAACTCCAGTCGTTACCCTCTCTGGGAAAATCGACCCACTCTGGATGACCAAATTCATTTCCAATAAAATTTAGATAGCCTTCTCCGCCAAGTGTCAGTGTAAAAAGCCGAATCATCTTGTGGAGCGCTATTCCCCTATCTATTACCAGGTGTTGACTGGATACATGCATGTTGAAATACATCTCTTTATCCATGAGCCAGAAAGCAAGAGTTTTATCTCCTACGAGTGCCTGGTCGTGAGATTCTGCATAAGCGATTGTTCTCTCACCAAATCTTCTGTTTGTCAACGTACCCCAAAGTTCGTGTATATCCCAGTTTTCATCTGACTTATGCTTCAGCAATTTGATCCAATAGTCCGGAATACCCATTGCAAGTCTGTAATCAAACCCCAGACCACCTTCTTTAACTGGTCTGCAAAGCCCGGGCAGTCCACTCATATCTTCAGCAATAATGATGGCACCAGGTTTCACCTCTTGAGCCAGTGTAGTTGCTAACTGTAAATACAGCACTACATCCCAGTCCAGGTCGTTGAAGTATTTGTCGTAATGATCAAAAGACACATGATCCCCATGATGCGTGTACAACATAGAAGTAACCCCGTCATACCTAAAGCCATCGACATGGTACTCATCCAGCCAGTATTTGACATTACTCAGCAAAAACTGCAGGACCTCTTCTTTTCCGTAGTTGAATAATTTAGAATCCCATGCGCTATGATCACCTTTTGGACCTGCATGAAAATACTGATAATCAGTGCCATCAAATTCATTGAGACCTTCAGCGGTATTTTTCACAGCGTGCGAATGGACTAAATCCATGATTACAATCAAGCCCAGTTGATGAGCCTTGTTGATCATGAATTTCAAATCATCTGGGGTTCCAAATCTGCTGGAAGGGGCAAAGAAATTACTAACATGATAACCGAATGAACCATAATAGGGATGTTCCTGTATGGCCATTACCTGGATTGCATTATAACCAGCTTCTGCTATTCTTGGTAGTATGCGTTCTGCAAACTCCCGATAAGTACCTACTTTTTCTTCTTCTTGTGCCATTCCGACGTGACACTCATAGATATATAGATTATCCCTTTCAGAGCCAATCTTAAATTTACCATCCGTCCATTTGAAAGACTTTTCCGGCGCATATATTTCCGCTGTGAAATCATGAGTTTCTGGATTCTGAGTGACGTAATCAGCATATGCTGGAATTCTGTCCTGCACACCTTTTTCAGAAGTTACTCTTACCTTAAATTTGGCACCATGCTGTATTTCGCCAGCTATGAAAACCTCCCAGATATCTTCATCTTTTCGTTCCAGCTGATGCGAAGTACTATCCCAGTTATTGAAATCACCAATCAAAGCCAACCCAGTTGCTCCTGGAGCCCATTCGCGATAAGTCCAGCCCTTTCGTTTTTTATCATAATTGAACCCAAGAGTCTGATAGGCAGATGCAAACTTTTTCAATCCACCATAATCTTTCTTAAGAGCTTTCAAACGGTTCTCATACCGCTCTATTCTGCTCCTTACCTGATCTTCATATGGTGCCAGCCATGGATCGTTTTTTATCAAATCCGGTACTTTCAATTTTTTTGTTGCCATAATATCTTACGCCTCAATTAGAATCTGGTTAACATCATGCAATCCTGTCGATCTTCAGCCATCAGGACAACACTTATCGCAAATACATTGTTGTAAACAGCATATGAATAGTCCTTTGACATACAAATTCGTCACAATTTTGAGTACAACAAATAATATTTTCAAAGATAACGACTTTTTCCAATCATTTTTTCAATAAAAAAATTGATTTGTTACTAAAATTGACATATTACAATTAAATACTTGAAAATTTATCTGAAATAATTGAATGTAAATTCTCATGAACAATTAAAGATTTTTCCTTATTTTGTAATTACGTTTAGATTGCTGCGATGATTTACATTTGGTACAACCCCATATCGAAATCCTATCAACTTGGAGCATTAAAGGATTTTAAAACCCTTAGAAACGCTGAAAAATCTCAGGAAGATTTCCTTTTGCTATACAAATTCGATCAGGATAAAAGCTGGCTGGCCCAGAAAATCCTGGGGCAGCTAAATGCGCAGGGCAGTGAATCGAATAATACAATCAGTGACACTACGTTTATAGGGTATATCAATACCGAAGAGTAGTATATACAGATAAAATCAGGTGTGATGAGTCAAATTAACAATCAATTCCGGCCAAAGAATCACAAACAACTGGTTGAAAAATTCCGACCAGTTAAAGAAAAGTTCAATTACAACGTCTCGCTTCAGGTACCCCCTAAAAGCAGAAGTGAGGTTGCAGCAGGATTAGAGCCTTACACAGGAAACTGGGAAAAAAGCAACAAAATGCACCTGCTGAAAAGAACTATTTTCGGCCCACAAAAAAGAGATTTATCCAGCTTAAACGGACTTTCCTTTAATCAAAGCGTTGATACACTATTGACTGAGACTCAACTGCTTTCCCCTCCTGTCAACAATTACAATAATCCGTCAGAAAATATAGTTGATCCGCAAACGGCATTTGGCGATAGTTGGGTTGAGGCTCCCTTTGACAATGACTATGAAGGTTTTAAGATATTGTCATTAAAAGGATGGATTTTAAAGAATATTCATCAATCTCCACTAACTATTCATCACAAGCTCACTTTCTTCTGGCACAACCTATTGGTGACTCAATTCTGGGATATTTTTCAGGCAAAAGCCAGCTATCAGTACTACAAGTTGTTGCACGAAAGTGCTTTCGGAAATTTCAAGACACTGATAAAGGAGATTACCAAAAATCCAGCAATGCTGATTTATCTCAATGGAACGAGAAACAACAAAGAAGCACCCGACGAAAACTATGCGCGAGAGCTACAAGAGTTATTTTGCATTGGAAAAGGGCCGGATTCCAAATATACGGAAGGAGATGTGCAGGCAGCAGCCCGGGTACTTACAGGTTGGGTAGTCGACTATAACTCGTTGATTGAAAATGGCGTGCCTAAGTCCTTTTTCTTTCCTCCTTTTCATGAAACAGCCAGTAAATCTTTCTCGCCTTTTTACAATGACACTTTAATTGAAGGTAAAACCAATGAAGCAGGAGCCGAAGAACTCGATGACTTGCTTGATATGATTTTTGCGAATCCGGAAACAGCTTTGTTTATCTGCAGGCGACTTTACAATTTTTTCGTCTACAACGAAATCGATGAAACCACAGAGGCTAATGTAATCGGACCGCTGGCTGATATTTTCAGGGATAATGACTATGAAATATTGCCAGTCCTTGAAGCCCTTTTTAAAAGTGCACATTTCAATGATGCTGCAAATCACGGAGTGGCTATCAAAAATCCACTCGACATACTGTTTAGCTCTGTAAAAACATTGGAAATACCGCTTTTGAAAGCAGAAGATTCCTTGTCAGACGAATACACTACATTAAACAGTTTTGTTTATTGGGGGGCTTTATTAGGACTGGAAATTGGTGATGCGCCGAGCGTAGCAGGATGGCCGGCCTACTATCAGAGTCCTCAATTTGATAAATCCTGGATCACTACTGACAGCATCGCTAAAAGAGCTCAGCTCACCGATATGGTCAGCTATGCATTTTACGCTGATGGCGAGCTATTTTACAGAACCAACCTGATTGAGTTGGTGAAAGGTTTCGATACACCGGAATATCCCGATCAGTTACTGGAAGAAGCTGAATTGTTATTCCTTGGCATTCCATTGGGCGATAAGTCCAGAGCCATACTGAAATCAATCCTTCTGGCAGGTCAACAGGAAGATTACCACTGGTCCTTGGCCTGGAACGACCATTTGAATAATCCTGGAAATCAGGAGTTTAAAAATGTGGTTGAAAACCGACTGAGGTCAACGTTTATGAATCTGATGCAGCAGGGAGAGTACCATTTAATGTAAAGCCGGAAATTATGAAAAGAAGAAAGTTTTTACGACACCTGACACACTCGATGGCTATTCCGGGACTGGTTGGTTCTCTGGGGCTTAGCAATGGTTATGGCCGTCAGCTGGAATCTCTTCTAAGACGGGCTTCTGCAGAAGGGAAAGCATTGGTATTGATTTTTCTTGAAGGCGGTAACGATGGACTGAATACACTGATACCACTCGATGCTATGTCTGCTCTCAACAATGTCCGGCCACATGTCGTAATGCCGGAGAATAAGCTGATCAAATTACCAGGACAGGATCTTGCACTGCATCCATCTTTACAGGATTTTAAATCTTTATACACTGAAGGAAGACTTGGCGTTGTTCAGTCCGTGGGGTATCCCGATCAGAATTTTTCTCACTTCCGGTCGACAGATATCTGGATGAGTGGCAGTGACAGTAATGAGCTGGTAAACAGTGGATGGATGGGCAGATATCTCAATAATGAATATCCGGGCTTCCCGGAGGAATTCCCAACGGAAGATAATCCTGATCCTCTGGCTATTGAAATTGGGAATGGTGGCTCCTTATTGTTTCAGGGGCCTTCTGCTTCTATGGGCATGGTTCTCAGTGGAGCAGACTCATTTTACAAATTGATCAATAATGAAGATGAAGAAGCACCTGCCACCAATGCTGGTGATAAATTAAGGTATATCAGGCTGATTGCCAGACAGGCTGATCAGTATGGCGAGGTAGTTGTGAATGCAGCCAATAGGATCAATCAACAGGCAAATTATGGCGATGACGGGCTTTCTCAGCAATTGAAAGTAGTAGCAAGACTCATCGCTGGCGGACTGAAAACCCCTCTTTATCTTGTCAGACTTGGTGGTTTTGATACGCATGACAATCAGGTAGATTCCAGTGATCACACAGTCGGTGAACATGCTGAGTTATTAAAGAATCTGAATGACGGAATCATGTCATTTATGCAGGATTTGGAATTTCTGGGTATCGATGAAAGAGTAGTGGGAATGACTTTTTCTGAGTTTGGCAGAAGAATCATCTCCAATGCCAGCCTGGGAACAGACCACGGCTCTGCCGCTCCTTTATTTGTTTTTGGGAATGCGGTGAGAGGAGGCGTTTTAGGAAGTAATCCCGTCATCGACTTCAATGCCATGTATGATGACAATATCGCCATGCAATACGATTTCAGACAAGTTTATGCTTCGGTGCTGTCTCAGTGGTTCGACAAAAGTGAACAAGCTATTGATGACATTATGCT